>JASLYQ010000011.1:380-84565 GCA_030739735.1 Alphaproteobacteria bacterium
ACGAATCTGGGGGTCGGGAGTTCGAATCTTCCCGGGCGCGCCACATTTCCAAACGTGATGAAAGCCAGGCGATACGGCTAAACTGACGCATTGTAAGCGTGAGCCGTTAATTCTGGAAGATTCCGAGCGGCTTCGCGCCAAATACCACCTAGAAACCGATTTAGTGACCGTCGATCGGCTGTCCTATCGCGACCTGTCCAACAGCTATCTCGAGGATAGGCCGACTGCGCTCAGATGCGTAGAAAGTTTCGATTTTATATCCTGGCACCCCGGGCATGGCAGCGTCGGCACGCGTGCCCGTTCTGCATCCCATCTGTGTTATTTGGAGGTGCAGCGCGATGCCCTGTATGGACATATCCGGGGATCCCGATGTCGAGGCGATCAAGCTCCTGATCCGTATATAGGTCTATCCCTATTGGGGCTCGTACGAGCGCTGGCTCTACCTTAATATCGAAGGCACGGTACGCCATATTTAGCAATTTCGACGTGGGAGCCGATGATGTTACGCTTGGCTATGACGTTTTTGTTCCTTGCCGCGGCCCTACCGGTGGTGGCGGACGAGTGCAGCTTTGCCGGTCCGGAAGAGGCCAAGGCTATGGTTGAGCGGGCTGAGAAACGTATCGCAGATGTGGGTGCGCAAACCGCGTTGCATGAGTTCATGGACGCCGGCGGTGATTTTTTCGACCGCGACCTCTATGTCTTCGTGCTCGATTTTAGCGGTAACGTCTGGGCCCACGGCTTGCGCCCTGACGTGGTCGGCAGCAATGGTATCGAGGCACAGTCGGCCGACGGACGCTACTATGTCCAGAAAATGATCGCGCTTGCTCAGAACAGTGGCGAAGGCTGGGTCGAGTATGAGTTCATTAACCCCTGCACCGGTGACTTTGCGTCTAAGGTTAGCTTCGTCAAGCGTGTCGGCGACCTTATCGTCGGCGTCGGTGCTTACGGCACCGTCTCCACTTAGAACTTCCCTGATGGCAAACAGCCCCTATGATGTCGGCCTACCCCAAACGCCTGCCAATTACCAACCCCTGACGCCGCTATCCTTCCTTGACCGTGCTGCGGCGGTGCATCCGGAGCGCATCGCTTGGGTGCATGGCGAGCAACGCAAAACGTATCGTGACTTTGCGAGCCGCTGCCGGAAACTGGCCGCGGCATTGGCAGTTCACGATATCGGTCGCGGTGACACGGTGGCTGTGCTGGCGCCGAACATACCAGCTGTTCTGGAGGCTCATTATGCCGTTGCCATGGCCGGTGCCGTGCTCAACGCCATTAATACGCGTCTCGATCCTACAGCGGTACGCTTCATCCTTGAGCACAGCGAAGCCAAGCTGATCATCACCGACCGTGAATTGGCGCCAGTGCTTGCCGTAGCCCTTGACGGTATGGCAAGTGCACCGCTCGTGGTTAATTATGACGATCCCAGTTATCAGGGCCCCGGCGAACGCATTGGCGAGATTGAATATGAGGGCTTTCTCGATGAGGGCGCAGCGAACTTCATGGCCCTGCCCGTGCTCGACGAATGGGATGCGATCAGCCTGAATTACACGTCCGGCACCACCGGCAATCCCAAAGGTGTTATTTATCACCATCGCGGTGCCTTCCTGAACGCACTCGGTAATCAGATGGTCTGGAGCATGCCTCAGCATCCGGTGTATCTCTGGACCCTGCCGATGTTCCATTGCAACGGTTGGTGCTTTCCCTGGACGATCACAGCGCTGGCCGGAACTCATATCTGCCTGCGCCGAGTCGAGGCGGGCCAGATCTACGACGCCATCGCACAACACAAGGTCACGCATTTCTGCGGTGCTCCGGTCGTGCTGTCGATGCTGGTCAATACCGCTGTGGACGAGCCCCGACCACTGGCATCGCCAGTCTCCGTAATGACCGCCGCGGCACCCCCACCGCCGCCCGTCATCGCGGCAATGGAAGCGGCCGGATTCCATGTGACGCACGTCTATGGCCTGACCGAGTGCTACGGCCCGGGGGTAGTATGTGATTGGCACGAGGAGTGGAACGACCTACCCGCGGAGGAGCAGGCCCGCCTGAAGGCGCGCCAAGGTGTCCGCTATCCCGTGCTCGAAAGCGTTGGTGTGTTTGATTCCGAGACCATGCGCCCCACCCCTGCGGACGGCGAGACCATGGGCGAAGTAATGATGCGCGGCAATACCGTCATGAAGGGATACCTGAAGAACGAATCTGCCACCAACGAGGCTTTCGCCGATGGTTGGTTCCATACCGGCGACCTCGGCGTGATGCACGATGACGGCTACATAGAGCTCAAGGATCGCTTGAAGGACATCATCATTTCGGGCGGCGAGAACATCTCCTCGATAGAAGTCGAGGAAGTGCTCTACATGCATCTGTCGGTACTGGAAGCGGCCGTGGTGGCCCGGCCCGACGAAAAATGGGGCGAGACCCCTTGCGCCTTCGTTAATCTCAAGGACAACGCACCGACCGTGAGTGAAGGTGACCTCATTGCCTTTTGCCGCGACAAGCTAGCAGGCTTCAAAACTCCGAGGACCGTCGTCTTCGGGCCTTTGCCAAAAACCTCGACAGGCAAAATCAAAAAAAATGTATTGCGGGAAAGAACCCGAGCGCTATAGGAGGCGTTGAGCTTACCTCCAGGGGATCGATCATTGGACATTATCGCCGCGAACGGCACATTGATGCTTGGTTTAGCCCTCGTGCTGGGCGTGTTCATGACCTGGGGTATCGGCGCCAACGACGTCGCCAATGCCATGGGAACCTCGGTCGGCTCGGGCGCCATCACGGTGACAACGGCAGTGATAATCGCGGCCATCTTTGAATTTGCTGGCGCGGCGATCGCCGGCGGCCATGTCACCGCTACCGTGCGTCGCAATATCGTAGATTCCGCGATGTTCACCAACACGCCTGAGATACTGGTGTTGGGCATGTTGGCAGCCTTGTTTTCGGCCGGGGTTTGGCTGTTGGTGGCCTCGGCCCGGGGCTGGCCGGTCTCGACGACCCATTCGATCGTCGGCGCCCTCATCGGCTTCGCCGTGGTATCGGCGGGGACCACAGCTGTGAACTGGCCGAAAGTCGGCCAGATCGCCGCGAGCTGGGTTATCTCTCCCCTGATAGGTGGCGCCATCGCGTTCGCGTTGAAGGTCAGTGTCAGAAAGTTGATTCTCACTGGCGATGACCCCGCTGCCTGCGCCCGTCGCTACGGCCCTGCCTATGTTTTCCTCTTAGGCTTTGTGGTCTCGCTCGTAACTCTGTTCAAGGGCCTGAAGCATCTCAAACTTGAGCTCAGCATTGAGGGCAGTTTTATCGTTGCCTCCTTGATTGGCGTGCTGGCGGCAGTGCTGGGGCAATACCTGATCGCCCGGGTGCACACGACCGAAAGCCAAGACCGCGATGTCGCGCTGATGAACGTCGAACGCATATTCACCCCGATGATGCTGTTTGCCGCCTGTGCCATGGCGTTCGCCCATGGCTCCAACGATGTCGCCAACGGCATCGGCCCGCTTGCGGCCGTATATGGAATTGTCAGTGCAGGCGGCGAGATCGCCAATAAGTCGGCGTTGCCGTTATGGGTGCTACTGCTCGGCGGCGGCGGCATAGTCGCCGGCCTTGCCACGTACGGCTATCGGGTGATGGAAACCATCGGCACGCGCATCACAGCGCTCACGCCAAATCGTGGCTTCTGCGCAACCCTGGCGGCGGCGGCAACTGTGGTTCTGGCCTCGCGCACCGGCTTGCCGGTCTCGACGACACATATCGCCGTTGGCGCTGTCATGGGTGTCGGCTTGGCTCGCTCGGTCGATGAAGTCGATCTACGGCTGTTTCGCGATATCGTTGTATCATGGGTGGTGACACTACCGCTCGCCGCCGGCCTCGCCGCGCTTGCCTTTATTGTCCTGCGCACCCTGTTCGGCGCTTAAAGTAATATCAGCGCAGCAACGACGAAAACTACGATGCCGACGAACGGCGAGATATCGAAAAGCGCCACCGCCACGAACAGTAATAGTGCTAGGATCAGTGCCGGCAGTGAGAGCTGGTCGGTAACGAGCGGCTTGGCCAAGGCATAGAGAGCCGCGCCCAGTAGGGCAACGGCGGCATAGCGCATACCGATTAGTAGCTTTCGCACTAAGGTGCTGTCCTGGTGCACAACGATGAGCCGCCAAAGCACCACCGCGAGCACCAGCCCAGGCAGGTTGAGAGCGAGGACGCTGGCAAGCATGCCCGGAACGCCGCCAACTTTGAGCCCGATCAAGGCGGACAACTTCACTGCTGTTAGACCAGGAAAGAGGTAGCTTGCGCCTAGTAGCGAGGCAAACTCTTCTATGTTTAGCCAGCCACGGTTCTCGATGCATTCTTGTTCGATCAGGGTGATCATGGAATTACCGCCGCCGAGCGCGAATAAGCCGATGCGGCCGAAGCTAACTAGCAGTTGCCAGGCTTCTAGCATCAAGACTCAGAAACAGCGGCGAGAAAATCGACGTATCCCATGACCATTCCGCGCTCCGGCAGAGCCCGCGGGCGTTCGGCTAGAATACGACCATGGTCGGGTCCCTCGACGCAGACAGTCCAATGAACTTGATCACGCACGGTCACCTCGGCAAACTCATACCTTAGCGAGGCATCAAAATTAATTCGAAAGCGCCGCTTGCGTGCCTTAAGTAGGCGGGGCGCATAGTCGAGACGGTTGAGCAGCACTTCTAGTCCCTTGATGTCCTCAATTGGCTCGTCGAGCCCGCTGAGGCGTGGAAACAAGGCTGCAATATCCGCAGCGACGAAAGGGAACTTAAATTTTTGCTTGCGCATGAAGGCCTGCAGCTGACCATAAGTCTCGATGCATTGTTTCACTTCCAGGCCATCAGCACGCACCTTGACACTGTCGCGGCGTTCCGGGATTAGCAGATAACGGTCGGTCACACGTGTGGTGGATAGCTTGCGCCCTGGCGGAGATGCCAAAGCGCCTGTCGCAGCCAAAGTCGGAACTTGCTCGCTCCAGAAAGCACGCCATTCCCACAGACGTCGTCCTCCGACCGGCGCTGCGGAACTTGCTGTCTCAGCATCCACATAAGACGCGGTCACAGCCGCAACGATTTCCGAGCCTACCAACGGTAGCCGCGCCGCATGGTCGATTCTCTCGGCCAGACGCCGCAACTCTTTGCCGCCGAGCGCCCGCTCAAACAGCCGGCAAGCATGGGCCAAACCTATCAAAAGTGCTTCACGAGGCTTGATCGGTTTCTTGCGCTCCAGATGCTCAAGCAAACGCCTGACACGGGCGGCTGCTTTCGGTGCTGTCGCAAACCCTGTAACGCTAAAGCCGCCAGCAAGCGGCCAAGCGTCCGCGGTCAGTAGGCTTCGCTCGCTCATGGCGTCCAGCACCGTCGCCTCGAGATCGATTGCGCCGTCACTGAGATCGTCAAGCCAATACTCTACCGGCCGTGCCTCTCCCGCCGCGTGAATGCGGCCGAGCACCGTATCCAGATATCCAATCCCGAGCGGCGACCAGTCGACAAGGTTGACACCATCACCGCTCACCCCGATTCGCTCTGCCAGAAGCAGATCTGTGAGTGCCGTGCCGGCTAGCGCTGGAACCATAGTCGGCCGCACCGGCACCGCCTGGGTGCCGCCGGAAAACGACAACAAGATTAGATCCTCGCATGTCGTATACATGGTAACTCAGCAGTTAATACTTATCGTAAAACTGTCATAAATAAACCGTCAGATCTACCGCGCTACTGATAAATAGTCATCGTCCGACCACGCACCGAGAAGCCGTCGAGCCGTTTGAGAAAGCTCATGCCAAGGAGAGATGTGCTCAGATCCGTTTGACTGATCGACGCACGCACATTCTCGACCGCGATCGGACCGATACTAATGCTTTCCAGGCGGATGGGTGCACCAAATATAGTACCGTTGGCCGTAGTATAGGCGCGAGTATACGAGAGACTATCCGGGTCCAGACCAACACGCTCAGCGTCCGTCAGCGACAAGATGACATCGCTGGCGCCCGTATCGACAACGAATATCACGGAGGTGCCGTCAACAAACGCCTCGACAACGAAGTCACCGCCGTCATTGGCTACGATGCTGGCCTCACTCGGACTGCTTGAAACGCTTCGACGGGGGTTCAACTCGGCGCGAATCCTTTCCGGTACAAAGCTCCTTTGCTGCCAAACCGCGTAGCCCAGGGCGACGACGCCGATTATGCCTGTCCATATTGTGAGGTTGCGCAGGTTGCCGCTGAGACGGTCAGCAAAGATTACCGGTCCGATGATCAGCAACAATGCCACCGCATAAACGATGCGCATTATTCCAGCCTCGGACTCTGCCACGGACGGATTCAAAAGGAAAAGAACCAATAAGCCAGCAGCAAATAGCGCCGCCAGCACGAGAAAGGCAATAGAGCATTCCCTCAAAGGATGTCTAATACGGCTTCCGGCGGGCGCCCAAGTGCAGCCCTTTGGCCATTGACCACGATCGGACGCTCTATCAATATAGGATTGGATACCATGCCATCAATCAGTGTTGCATCGTCAAGGTTGTTGTCGGCGAGTCCATTTTCCTTATAAGCTGCTTCCTTGCGCCGCATTAGCTCGCGCGGCACGAGACCAAGCTTCTTCAAAAGTCCAGCCAGTGTCTTGGCATCCGGAGGCGACTTTAGATATTCGACGATGTCCGGCTCGACACCCTTATCGCACAACAATTGCAGAGTTTGGCGCGACTTGCTGCACTGTGGATTATGATAAATGGTTACGGGCATGGGAAAACCTCACTCCTACTTTCTTTTGGCAACATAGACGCCATCCCAATCCTCATTCGGCGGCACAGCGCGAAACTCGGCTACGCGCTCCGCAATGACGTCATAATAATCTCCCAGTGGCCAGCCGTCGGCAAGCTCTCGGCAAGTTGTAAGCTGGGCCTCACAATCGTCCCAGGTCTGCGAGCGGTAGGCATCCAGCATGGCATTATGGCGTTCCACCAGCCCTGCAAAGCCAACACTGCGGACCACGTCACCATCCCCGACCAGGGTATAAATGCGTTCCGGCTGTTGGCGCCCTTTGACCTGAATAAGATCAAGCTCCAAAGTCGCCATCTCGTCGAGCCGCGCCTGTGTACGTTCGCCTATGACAATATCAACCCGATAGGGTTTGCACTGCCCCTCTAGACGCGATGCCAAATTAACACCATCGCCGAGCACAGAATAATCGAAGCGCTGCTCCGATCCCATATTACCGACACAAACCTCGTCGGTATTAATACCGATACCGATGCGTATAGGCTTGTGCTGGCGACCCTCCGCCTCGTCCTCGGTCTTGCGTTCCCGATTCAGTTCTCGGCACGCGGCCAGCATGAGTAGCGCCGCGGTGCAGCCATGATTGACATGCGCCTCGTCATCGAGCGGTGCATTCCAAAAGGCCATCACGCAATCGCCAATATATTTATCGATGGTGCCACCGCCCGCCATGATGATCCCGGTTATCGGTGTCAGAAAACGGTTGATAAGTTCGGTCAGACCCTCAGGCTCAAAATCCTCGGCAAGGGAAGTAAAGTCGCGAATATCGGCGAACATCAAGGTAAGAGATTTCATCTCGCCGCCCAACTTGAGCTGCGATGGATCGGCGGCCAGTGTCTCCACCATGGCCGGGGCGAGAAAGCGACCGAAGGCATCGCGAATCTGCTGGCGCTGCGCCTCCTCTCCGCGATAGCTTAGGTAGCTTAACGTTATGTACAGCACCAATCCGGTGAGCGAGGCATAAAGCGGGTCTGCAAGCAAACGATGTTCGCTGAAAGCATACCACGAAGCCCCGAACATGCCGACGGAAACTATTACACCAAGTAGTAAGGAATAGGTGGCACCGAGTAGTGGCACGAAAATGATCATCAGCAGGCCGATGGCAACGAGCGCAGTGCCTTCTGCTGCCTCCAGCCAAGGCGGACGGGTCAGGAAGTTCTGGGTCAGCACCGTCTCGAGAAATTGGGCATGAACCTCGAAGCCCGGCGTTCCCGGCCCCATGGGCGTCTGCTTGATATCATGCAGGCCGATCGCCGAAGTGCCGAATACCACCATGGCATCTCGCAGACGCTGGGGTGGGACGGTTCCGTCGAGAACATCCGCGGCGGAAACGTAAAGGTTTTCCAGCGAACGCCTGAAGTACGGCCAAACCCGGAAATTTGCGTCCGTCTCAATCTCTGGTACGGTTTGTATGCGGACGATTCTCTGCTGAAGCTTCTCATCCGTCTTCACCAGCACGGTCGGCTTACCGCTCAAGACGCGCAACATCTCCAGCCCGAGTGCAGGATAAATATCGTTCCCCACGCGCGTGACCAATGGCAAGCGGCGAACAACCTGGTCGATCTCGGGCGGCATGGCGATCATGCCTATGCCAGCTGCTGCTGCCTCCAATTCCGGGACATTCCGGAGTACCCCGGAAAAGGCATACATGAACGGTTTCGGATCGGGGCCCAGTTCCGCGAACGTCGCCTTTCGCCCAAGCCCCTCCTGCGGCTGCGTCTCCACGGGCAGCCCCGACTGGCCAAGCACCACCATTATGCGCCCCATCGCCTTGGCGAGGCGCTCCTCATTAGTCGGCATGGCCCGTAACTGCGAGATCACGTCGGGATCAAGCCCCCTCAGCTCATCGGCCAACAGGCTTGGCGACAGACGGTCATATTCGGAAAACAAGATGTCGAAGCCGATAACCAATGTCTGATATTCGGCAAGACGATTTATCAGCCTCGCTAGGGTCGCGCGAGACCATGGCCACTGCCCGACGCGCTGTAGGCTGTCCTCGTCGATATCGAGCAGCACGATGGGCACCCGTGTGGGCTGCGGCTCACGCGGCAAGCTACGATGAAACTGGTCAAAAGTCGCCAACCGTAATTGTTGCACTGGGGTCGGATCCCAGTTGCGAATACCCCAGACCACGACCAATATCGCAAAACCGACGACATGCATAAGTTTGATCTTGGGACGCCAAAGCATCTATGACATCGCCCGCGACGTTAGGTGCCCGCTTGCGGCTCGGGTGCGGTGTCCGGAATTGCATCCGGCAACGGACCCAAATATTCGCTGACATCGACCTTGTCAATCTGTTCTGGAAGAAGGAACTGCTCAGCATAACGTTCGTAAATCTTGTGCTCGACAAAGAGGTCGAACAGGTCTGGGTCGATATGATGCTCGTGCTTCATTTTGCCAAGAATCGTCATCGCCACGCTCAGCTTCATTGCCTTCTTGTAGGGGCGATCGCTTGCAGTTAAGGCTTCGAACACGTCCGCTATTATCATCATGCGGGCCGGCACTGACATTTCGTAGCGTAACAACCCTCGTGGATAGCCTCTTCCGTCCACACGTTCGTGATGACCGCCAGCGAACTCAGGCACGTTGCGTAGGTTTTTTGGAAACGGTAGTTTCTCAAGCATCTCGATCGTTATCACGATGTGATGATTGATGATCTCCCGCTCCTCGGCAGTCAGCGTGCCGCGCCTGATACTGAGGTTATAGACCTCATTCTTGGTAAGGAACGCCTGGTCATCGCCATTGGCATCACACCAAGTGCGCGCAGCGATCTGCTCCACTCTGTCGACCATCTCGGCGCTCATGAACTCGCCGCCTACATTGATGCGCTCGATAAAGGCGAGATCGTTATTGATCGCCGCAACAGAATTGGAAAAGGTTTTGCGCAGCGCGCCGGCATCGGGGCCAGAGCGTGCCATTAAATAGGCAATCTCGGCGTCGCGTTTCAGGACCTCCGCGCGGGCACGCACGGTATGCAGACGATCGTAAATCGTCTCAAGCTTCGTCGCTTTGTCAACCACATATTCCGGTGTTGTCACCTTACCGCAGTCGTGCAACCAAGCCGCCGTCATGAGCTCGTATTTCTGTTCCTCATCCATAGTGAAGTCGGCGAAGGGAGAGGTGGCTGCATCACATGCAACATCCGCTATCATTCCGGTTAGAAATGGCACGCGTGCGCAATGATCACCTTGATAGGACGACTTGGTATCGATTGCCGCTGCAATAAGTTTGATAAAGGCATCGAGTAGCCCTCTCTGCCCTTCCAGTAGCGTTTGGTTGTCGATGGCAACGGCAGCTTGGCTCGCCAGAGACTCAACAACTTCCTGCACCTCGGCTGTGAAGGGAACGACCTCACCCTTACGCCTATCCATAGCATTGATGAGTTGCAGAACACCAATTACCTCACCCGTATTATTCCTCATCGGGATGGTCAGGAAAGATGTTGAACGATAGTTATGCTCAAAATCAAAGCATTGCATGCCAGTGAAATCAAAGCCATCGGCCTCATAGGCATCAGAAATATTCACCGTCTCCGCCGTCAAGGCGACATGTGTGGCGATGTTGGCATGGTTGGGCTTACCGCTGCCAACTGCGTAGAGGGGTAGCGGCGCGAACGGTATGGGCTCGTCGGTAGCACCGCCCAGAGCAAGATTCAGCGAGTCGCTCCGCACGATGGCAAAACGCAGCTCTTTCTCGTCTTCACTCATGAGATAAATCGTGCCGCCATCCGCATCTGCGAGGCCCTTGGCATACAGCAGAATGTTCTCGGCCAGGCGATTCTTATTATGCTCCGCCGACAACGCCACGCCGATCTCGTTTAAGGCCCGAAAGTGCCCAAGTTGCTCCTTGACCTGATCACGGAGCTGTCGCTGATTCCTGGCTGCCTGCAACCGACCGCGGATTAGCTCAGGGATCAGGGGGCGCATCTCGAGGAAATCGGCTCCCGCCGCAAGGATTGCATCTGCCTGATCAAGATGGCTCTCATCGATGATCCCAATCACGGACAGTGTCACGCCATCAGGCTCGGCGCGCAGAGATTGGAGCAGACCCATACCACCCAGCGTCCTGTCGGTCATGTCCAACAACATGACCTCCGGATCGTACTCATCGAGGACAGCCCGCGCCGCTGCCACATTATCGATCATGGCAAAGGTTATTGCCTCTGCACTAAATTGCTCCGAAAATGTGCGCCGGTCTTTTTCGTCGCGATCGACAACCAAAGCCGTGACGGGACCGTCACTCACTTGGCGCCTCCTTGCTACGCCCGCCCCTGATGGGACGCCAACGACAAAATCTCCTTGTGGGAATTAGAGTCAATTGCGATCCGAGTTGGCTAGGCAGTATCCCACGGCAGGCAGAAATTTTAACTATATTGCAGAAACTCAATGCTGCAAAGTACGGTGCAAAACCTTGCCAACAGCGAAAGCCTCCCTATGACCAGTGACAATATGACTAGTGAACAAAATGTCGACGATATACACGCTCATTCCTTTGGCGCCCGGCGCGTCGGAGCCGTAAATTGGCTTGGGCTCTGGACGCTCTATGCGAAGGAAGTCAGGAGATTTATGAAAATTCCAGCGCAAACGGTGCTGGCGCCGACCGTTACTACGTTGGTCTTCTTGGCGGTATTTGCCCTCGCGCTAGGCGGCGCCATGCGTGAGATCAAAGGGATTCCATTTTTGATTTTTTTGGCACCTGGCTTGATCATGATGGCGATAGTACAGAACTCCTTCGCCAACACTTCGTCTTCCGTCATGGGCTCTAAGGTACAGGGCAATTTCGTTGACGTGCTGATTCCTCCATTCAGCCCAAGCGAGCTAACACTGGCGTTGGCAGGTGGCGGTGTGACCCGTGGTCTCATGGTCGGAATTGCCGTCGCCGTGGTGATGACCGGATTTGTCGACTTAAAAATACATAACGCGCTGGCAATGGCATTCTACGCTGTTTCAGCGTCCTTGATGTTATCTTTGATCGGTTTAGCCACCGCAATTTGGGCCGAAAAATTCGATCAGATGGCCGCCATTACCAACTTCTTTGTGACGCCTTTGGCGTTTCTGTCTGGAACATTTTACTCGATCGATAGGTTGCCTGAGTCGTGGCACATGGTTAGCTTGTGCAATCCATTTTTCTATATGATCGACGGCATGCGCTATGCCTTCATAGGCATGGCTGAGGGGTCACTAGTGCTAGGTACCGTTATCCTTCTTCTTACCAATGTGGCGCTATGGACCCTGTGCTGGTGGATGTTATCGAGCGGATACAAGATCAAGGAATAGAGTTACGTGGGGCTTGTCTGGGTCGAATTGGCCCGGCATCATCAGGCGGTTAAAAAGCAAGTGAAAGGCACCTCTATGGACGCCAATGTGATGCACACGTTGACCGAGCTACAGCGAGAGCAATGGGCGGTCGATGGATATCTGCAGATCGAGGGTGCGCTAAGTTCGGAAGAGGTCGAGCTTTTCAGTAACGAACTTGACAGGATACGCCTGTTGCCCGGTTACGAGCCGGCGTGCGGGAACTTGCCACTTGGCCATTACGCATGGGTTGATCATGCCGATCCAGACCCCTCCGCGTTCATGGATCGGCGCAACCTGCTCCCCTATCACCAGGCGTTCATAGACCTCATCGATAAGCTGGAAACCTTCGACCTGATTGTCGATATCATGGGACCCTGTATCCAGTTCTCTATGTCGCAGGCAATCGTGCGTCCCTCCCATGATAACTTTGACGGCTACACCCATACCGATGGCGGCGAAGGGCAGCGGCGTATTCGTGTCACCGAGACCAGTTTCCCACTTGCCGTAAAGGTGCTGTATTTGCTCAGCGACGTGTCCGGCACGGACTGTGGCAACTTCACTTTGTTTCCGGGGAGCCATATGCGCCCCTTCCCTGAAGGCGCTGAACGTGCGCCACACCCCCATGCGCCCGGTGCGGTGCAAACCACGGGAAAGGCCGGTGACGCCTTTATCTTTCCGCACTCGATCTGGCACGGCCCCGCGCCTAACAATTCCGGCAGAGCCAGAAAAACATTGCTCTACAATTATTGTCAGATGTTCATCCGTTGGTACGATTTTGGTGAACCGCCGAGAGACGTGCTGGATAGCTGCACGCCACGCCAGCAACGTTTGTTGGGCAATCTAGGCTACGATTTTCGCCCGGGATCCTACTTCTACGTGCCCGAGGATCAGGAGGCTGTAATAACCGGCCAAACATAGAGCACGATCTGCGTTGACAAGCGCCTATCGTGTCACGATACTCCCCGCCTTTTTTTCCGGCGCGCCAACAATGCGGGTCGAGCCATCTGGAATCAGGAGAGTCCAATGTCTGCGGTGATGCCGACCTACGGCCGGATAGAAATCGCTTTCGAGTGTGGCAATGGTGCTTATCTCGTCGCGACGGATGGCCGGCGATACCTGGACTTCGCCACTGGTATCGCCGTCAACACGCTCGGCCATGCCCATCCGCGCCTAATCTCGGCGCTGGAAGAACAGTCTAAGAAGCTTTGGCATTGCTCCAATTTGTATCGGATTCCGGAACAAGAGCGTCTTGCCGAACGGCTCTGCGAGCATAGCTTTGGTGAGAGTGTTTTCTTTTGTAATTCCGGCGCTGAAGCAATGGAAGGCGTTATAAAAGTTGCACGGAAATATCACAGCGCCAGTGGCAACCCGCAACGGTATAGGATTATCGCCTTCGATGGCGCCTTCCACGGCCGCACTTTGGCAACACTCGCTGCCGGCGGTAACGAGAAGGCTCTAGATGGGTTTGGTCCAGTGATGGATGGCTTCGACCATGTGCCGTTCGGTGATGCCAACGCAGTGCGCGCGGCCATAACGGGTGAGACAGGGGCTATTCTTGTCGAACCGATTCAAGGCGAAAGTGGTGTCAACCCTGCCGCGAACGACTTTCTGGCGGAGTTACGGACGATCGCCAATGAGTTTGCTATCTTGCTGCTGTTCGACGAGGTACAGACGGGTATCGGGCATACCGGTAAGCTGTTCGCATACGAGTGGTGTAGCGTAACGCCCGACGTCATGGGTCTTGCCAAAGGACTCGGTGGCGGCTTCCCTATCGGCGCCGTCGTTGCGACGGAGGCGGCTGCTATAGGCATGGTTTCCGGCACACATGGCTCAACCTTCGGCGGTAACCCACTCGCCGTGGCCGCTGGTAATGCTGTGCTGGACGAGATTTTGGCGGACGGTTTCCTAGAAAACGTGAAGGCTACAGGCAAGTATCTACACTCGCGTGTCGGCGATGTGGCGGCTCACTACCCCAATATCATCGAATCAGTACGTGGCCAGGGTCTTTTGCTCGGTATGAAATGCGCCATCACCAACATGGACTTGGTCGCCGATATGCGCGAGCGTGGCGTCCTCTTGGTCCCCGCCGGCGACAATGTTGCGCGCATGCTACCGCCTTTGATCATTAGTGAGACCGAGGTCGATGAGGCGGTCAGCGCGCTGGAGACGTCCTGCCAAGAGCTGGAAAGATGACCGCACTGCGTCACTTCCTGGATCTCGACCAGATCGATGCGTCCAGCTTGCGTGAGCTGGTCGATCAGGCGGCAATGCTGAAGGCGGGGCGCGGCGGCAACGCCGGTACTCCGCTCGCTGGGCACACATTGGCGATGCTCTTTGAAAAACCCTCGACCCGCACACGCATCTCGTTCGAGGTTGGCATGGCCGAACTCGGCGGTCGCACGGTTATACTAAACCCTGGGGAAAGCCAGATGGGCCGGGGTGAGACGGCCACCGATACCGCCCGCGTCTTGTCGCGCTATGTCGACGCGGCGATGCTGCGCGTAAAACGGCACGATACACTAATCGAGTTCGCCGATGCCGCCGCCGTACCAGTGATTAACGGTCTTTCGGACCGCAGCCACCCCTGTCAGATTCTGGCCGATATCCTGACCTTCGAGGAACACAAGGGACCGGTCGCCGGCAGAACCATCGCCTGGACAGGCGATGGCAATAATGTCGCCACGTCTTGGATACATGCGGCCGTGCGCTTTGGCTTTACGCTACGGCTTGCATGCCCCACCCTTCTTGCGCCGAATCCTAAAATTATGGATTGGGCTGCCGAGAACGCCGGCGCGGTTAGCCTGGGTGTGGACGCAGCCGAGGCAGTCACAGGTGCGGATTGTGTGGTCGCCGATACATGGGTTTCGATGGGCGACGATCCGGGAAGCCGGCATCGCCTGCTCGAGCCCTACCGGGTTGACGCCGATTTGATGTCGAAGGCGGCAGCGGATGCTATCTTCCTGCATTGTCTGCCAGCGCACCGCGGTAACGAAGTGAGCGCCGATGTTATCGACGGCTCGAGTTCGAAAGTGTGGGATGAAGCTGAGAACAGATTGCATGCCCAGAAGGCTGTTCTTCTTTGGTGTCTGAACGCGTGACGCGCCGTGACTGAAGCTGCCCTTTCTGACGATCTGATCCAACCATTTCATATCTAGGCGCTTGGCGTGTATGGGCGGCTGGTCAGGCTCGGATCCACCATCAACCAGATCTTGGGTCGTCGCGCCTACCCGTCCGCTGTTTCACCTTATGGCGTGGGTTTGTATGAGACGGAGCCGGTGCGTTCTTTCTGCCTCCGTTCGGTCAAGTGGGCTGGTACGCTAGTGCGCTCATCCCCCAGCGGCGACCACGCTGAGTTAGCCGACGACGGCATCATCTAGATCACTTGCGACTATTGCGGGGCACGCTATCTCTTCGGTCTGGACGGTGATTTCATCGATTCCGCATAAGGCTTTGTCCTGATGGTGAGCGGTCTATACTTTTCTGACATTGTATGGAGTTTTCCCAATGCGCTTTGCTATCGCCGCCACCGCCGCACTGCTGCTGGCTTGTGCACCATCGCCGCCCGAGGCGAACTTCCCAGAGATCGCCTTCCGTGATTCGCCTGCCTTCCGCATCGACGTGGCAGTGATCGAACTGGTCGAGAGCTACCAGCCTCCACTACGCACACCACACGTGGATCACGAGTCGCCCGTGCCGCCCCTGGTCCTTTTACGCAACTGGGTGCGGGACCGGCTTGTCGCGGACGGCGCAACCGGTAGCCTCAAGGCGACTGTGGTTGATGCGCGCATCACTGAGACACTGTTATCTGTCAACGAGGATTTGGCTGCTAGCTTCACAACAGAGCAGGCCGTGCGCTTTGATGGTCGCGTCGAGATGCGCCTGGAGATCATGGATAGCGCGGCCAGCGGGCATGCGAACGTATACGGGGAAGCCACGCGCTCGCGCACAATGCCGGAAGACGCAACCCTGCGTGAACGCCAGGAAGTTCTGTTTCAGATCGCAGAGGATCTGGCCAACGACCTAAACACTGTGCTCGATGGCAACATTCGTCAGCACTTCGCCCGTTATCTGCGCTAGGACACTATTGGCCGGCGGCTTGGCGGTACATCTGCAGCATCTGAGCGCGCCCTTTAGGTGACAGATCTTGGGGTGACTGCCGAATTCCAACGCGCGCCTCCGGCCGAAGATAGTCGCCGTCGTCGAAGGTCGTACCGGTGCCGCGCAGCGCGCGCCAAGTGTTGGCGGCATTAAGGGCGCGCCTGCTAGCCTTCTGAAAGCCTACTGTGTCGGCGCGAGATCGTTCCTGAATGAACGTTCTATTAAGTTCCGATAGTGTCACCGACTACAACCTTATCGATCAAGGCAACCGTCTCGTCACGCCCGTAAAGGGCAATAAACGAGCCCATGCGCGGCCCCTGACTTTGCCCCAGCAGAATTTCGTACAGCGCCTTAAACCAATCGCGCAAATTAGCAAAATCGTGCTGGTTGCCGACCTCGTAGACCGTGTTCTGAATGTCTTCCGCAGAGGCGATGCTCGGTAAGCTCATGAGCGCAGTTGATAGATCCTTCAGCGCCTCGGTTTCGCCCTCCACCGGTGCACGATAGTGCTTTGTGGGTCTGACAAAATCCCGGTAATAGGCGATGGCGTAGCCGACCAGCTCGTCGAGCATGGGATTGGCTTCAGGCCTTGCATCCGGCGCGTAGCGGCTGATGAAGCCCCATAACACCGCCTTGTCCTCTGTGTTGCAAACGCTCGCGAGGTTCATCAGGATATTGAAGGAGAGTGGTACCTCCTGCTCCGGCGGCGCGCCATCGTGGATGTGCCAGACCGGGTTGCTCAGGCGGTCATTTTCGTCCTGGTTGGCGAACTTGGCACGATGGGTCAGGTAGTCATCGACGTGACGCGGAATGACGTCGAAATAGAGCCGCTTCGCCTTCCGTGGGCTCTGATACATGTAGAGTGACAGGCTCTCCTGCGAGCCGTAGGTCAGCCATTCCTCGATGGTCAGACCGTTGCCCTTGGATTTGGAAATCTTCTGACCAGATTCGTCGAGAAACAGTTCATAGGTAAGGTTCTCTGGCGGCGTGCCGCCGAGAATGCGGCAAATCCGGCTGGAAAGCTGCAACGATGGACTGAGATCCTTGCCCGACATCTCATAATCGACGTCCAGTGCCACCCAGCGCATAGCCCAATCCGCTTTCCATTGCAGCTTGCAGGCGCCGCCGGTGACCGTCACCTCGACGTGGCGCCCATCCTCGTCCTCGTAAACGATGGTTCCGGCGTCCACATCACGTGCTACGACGGGAACTTGCAGAACGCGGCCCGTGCGCGGGCAAAGCGGCAGGAACGGGCTGTAGGTAGCGCGGCGTTCTGGCCCGAGCGTCGGCAGTATGACCTCGGTGACCTTGTCGTAGTGGGCCAGCACAGCAAGCAGTGTGGCATCGAACTCACCGCTCCGGTAGGTCTCGGTGGCGCTCTTGAACTCGTAGTCGAAGCCAAATGTGTCGAGAAAGGCGCGCAGGCGCGCATTATTGTGTGCGCCAAAGCTCTCGTGTGTATCGAATGGATCGGGAATCGCCGTCAGCGGCTTGCTGAGATGCGCCGCAAGCATCCCCTGCTGTGGGATGTTCTCGGGAACCTTGCGGAGCCCATCCATGTCGTCGGAGAAAGCGACAAGGCGTGTCGGGATGTCGCTGAAGCACGCAAAAGCCCGACGCACCATGGTTGTGCGCGCCACCTCGCCGAAGGTGCCGATATGCGGCAGCCCAGATGGCCCGTAACCTGTCTCGAGCAATACATGCCCTTTAACTGGCGTCTTACCGTCCACTCGGTCGAGCAGCTGGCGCGCCTCCACAAAGGGCCACGCTTTGCTGTGGCGGGCAATCTCATTGATGTCGGACATAATGGTGTGTGTAGGCCGGCACTTCCGGGAACGTCAATGCAGGAAATAACTATCTGCGATGGCCTAGACCATAGCGCCGAGACACGTCTCCAGCTTGAAAATTCCTTAATATTGCCGCTGACTTAAAATTCTCAGCCACATGCGTCAGGCTAACGCAAACGCATAAACTAAAAAATCGGGCCGCGGCAGTTCGAGTGGATGAGCGCCGCGACCCGTGTATGTTGGTGTGGAAGGTCGTTGGAAAGGAACATGGGAACTATAGAAGAACTCGATAACACATCAGTAACAGCAAGCTGATGTGCTGCCCGAAGCAGTGCCCGCCAATAGCTGAAAACGACTGTAGCCCAGAATACTGTAAAAGAAATAAGGCGAGCAACTAGGGTAAAAAGTGATGACTATCACACACCGGCGTCGGAACGTGTTTTTCTCGCAGCGATAAGATACTCGACATTCCCTCGCGGCCCGGTAATCGGGCTCTCGATGATGCCCAGAACGCTCCAATCCAACAGCGAATCGAGCCAGCAGCGGATGCGCTCACAAGCTTCTTCGCGCAGTGCCGGATCTCGGATGACACCATGTTTTCCGACTTGCTCCTTCCTGACCTCGAATTGCGGCTTGATCAATGCGACCAGCAGTGCCCCCGGTGCGGCGATCTTAAGCGATGCTGGCAAGATCGTCCGAAGACCGATAAAGCTCGCATCACAAACCACCATATGGATTGCCTCTGACATTAAGTCAGCATTCAAGTGGCGTGCATTGGTTCGCTCAAGAACCACGACGCGAGGGTTGTTGCGTAAGCGCCAATCGAGCTGCCCATGCCCGACATCAATGGCATAAACGCGTGTTGCGCCCTGAGATAGAAGCACGTCCGTAAAGCCCCCTGTCGCTGCGCCGATATCGAGGGCGGCTTGTCCAGAGGGGTCTATATCGAATCTCTCCAACGCGTGGGCTAGCTTAACACCACCACGGGAGACCCAAGGATAATCGGGTCCCCGAACTTCCAGTGGCGCGTCATCAGAGATCTTTTGTCCGGATTTTTCGAGGCGCCGCTCACCAGTGTAAACCTTACCGGCAATAATCAACGCTTGTGCCCGCGTCTCGTTGTCAGCGAAGCCACGCGCTACCATCAATGCGTCGACACGAGTCTTGCTCACAATTAGTGGCTGCGCTGTACCATGAAGCGCGCAGCGGCTCGTAATCCATCGGCGCGGTCATCAAAGTCATGGAGGTGTGCAACAGCCGACTCAACCAAACCTGCCGCACGGTTTCTGGCTTCGGCAACACCCAAAAATGAGATAAATGTCGCTTTCCCCGCCGCCAGATCTTTGCCGACGCCTTTGCCGACTTCCTCGACATCGCCTTCAACATCGAGCAGGTCATCGGCGATCTGGAAAGCAAGACCAAGATCTTTTGCATAACTCGCGAGCGCGGCCATCTCGCTTGCTGATGCTCTCCCCAGTATGGCCCCAGCTTCACATGATACGGCTATCAGAGCCCCCGTTTTCATCGCCTGCAACGTGATGATCGCCTCAAGATCAAGTTTATGTTTTTCTGCCTCCAAATCAATCATTTGACCGCCAACCATGCCATGCCACCCCGCCGCACGCGCCAACGCCAGCACCAACGCCGCACGGATATTACCGTCGTCGTCTGTGCCACAATCACTCAGCACCTCGAACGCGAGGGTGAGCAACGCATCACCAGCTAGAATGGCCGTGGCCTCATCAAAAGCTATATGTACTGTCGGCTTGCCACGCCGCAGATCATCGTCATCCATCGCCGGCAAATCGTCGTGAATCAAGGAATAGCAGTGCACCATTTCAATGGCCGCCGCTGCTCGAAGGGGCCCCTTCCCCACTGCACCAAACAGTTTTGCTGATTCCAACACCAAAAACGGTCGCAGGCGCTTGCCACCGCCCAGTGCGGCATAGCGCATTGCCTCTATCAAACGGTGATGATCACCTTCAATTTCGGAAATCAGAACAGTAAGTTCCCGTTCGACCGCACCAACGGAGGCTGCCAATGCCTCAAGCAGATCGGTCAAGTGTCGGTCCCGTCGTCCTCAGATACTGAAGCACTCAAAGAGCCGTCTGGCCCCACAGCAATTCGGCTGATACGCTGCTCCGCCTGCCGCAATTTTCCCTCGCAATGCCTTTTCAGTGCAGCGCCTCGAGCGTAAGCCTCGATCGCTCCATCAAGGTCGATCTCACCCTCTTCCAGATTCCGCACAATTTCTTCCAAGGCCGTCAAGGCCTGCTCAAATGTCATCGCTTCTACATCATCGAAATGATCAGTATCAGCTTGGGATGAGACCCTTGCCATTCTTGTCCCCTTTTCGGTCCGACATCACTCGGCCATCAGTGCTCCAATATGGGCCGCAACCGACGTCGCGAGCGCCTGCGGCTCATACCCCCCTTCTAGGGTCGATACAACACGACCGCTACAGCATTGCTCGGCGGCTTTTACCACTTCCTGCGTTATCCATTTATAATCCTGCTCACTCAGTTGCAATTGGGCCAGGGGGTCGGCACGGTGCCCGTCGAACCCTGCCGACATAAGTATCAACTCGGGCTGAAATTTGACCATCAGAGGAAGAAATCTCCCCCACGCAGCGCGAAAATGAGACCCAGAGGCGCCGGGCGGCAACAGCATATTGACCAGATTTCCCACGCCAACATCCGCGACACCGCCCGTTCCGGGATAAAGCCGCATCTGGTGCGTTGAGCCAAACATCACTGCAGGCTCGTCGGCAAAGGCGGCAGCAGTTCCGTTACCATGGTGCACGTCAAAATCAACAATAGCTACCCGCTCAAGCCCATGCTCGCCAAGCGCATGTCGAGCCCCCACTGCAACATTGTTGAAAAGGCAAAACCCCATGGAGCGGGTCGGTTCCGCATGGTGTCCAGGTGGGCGAACCGCACAAAAAGCACGTTTCGCATCGCCCTCCATTACGGCATCAACCGCCGCACACACTGCCCCGGCAGCCCGCAAAGCTGCCTCTCCTGATCCCGGCGACATAACGGTGTCCGCGTCAATCACGACCCTTCCCACCGCGGGACTGGCCGCCAACAATTGATCCACATAATACTGCGGATGCACGCGACACACCTGCTTGAGTGACACTTCTGGCGCCTCACACCGCACCAGACCATCAAAATGATGGGTCTCTAGAATGTCGACTATTGCACGCAACCGATCCGCACGCTCCGGATGATTCGGTCCGGGATCGTGTTCAAGGAAAATCGGGTGATAATAAAGCTGCACGGCCATAGCTACGCTAAAGGCTAAAGTAACATTCCAACAATTCGAACACGCTCCAAAACGCAAACGTGGATGTTCAAACAGCAGGTCAGCATTGCGTGTACGCCACTTGTGTGCAAAGCCTTTTGCAGAAATATTCCGTACCAATATTGGGTGAGGGAAAAACTTTGTGCTAGGCCTCGGCAAAACCATAGGCTCTTTGTTCATCCAACTCATCGTCGTCGTCGCCCTGGGGGCCGGCGGTTGGTGGACCTATCAGAATCGGGAATCGCTTCCCTTCATTGATGGTGCCGGCGGTGAAACGGATGCAAAAAATGAGCGTCCACCGACCCCTGTGGATATTGCCGGTGCAAGGCTCGACTCCGTACTTGTCACACTTGAGGCGATTGGCACTGCTCGTGCGAACGAGTCCATTACGATGATGTCAGACGAGATGGGTTTGGTGTCAAAGATTCATTTTTCTGAGGGCGCTCAAGTAAATGAAGGAGACATTCTTGTCAGCCTTGACAGTGGTATTCAGCAGGCGGAAATTGAGATCAACCGGGCAGAAATCGCGGTCCATCAAGCTCGGTTGGAGAATGCGCGCCAACTCTACGCGCGGGCTGAGCGCCTAAGACAGAGCCAAAACGTGCCTGAAGCACGAGTGGACGAACTTGCTGCGAACCTCAAAGCGGCGGAGGCGGAGGTCAAGCGTTGGGAGGCTGCACTTACAGCCACACGGGTTCGCCTTTCAAAACGCGAAGTCCGCGCGCCGTTTTCGGGCCGCCTAGGGATGCGAAACATTTCCGTTGGTGCGCTTGTGGAACCTGGTGATCCAATCGTGACACTTGACGACATCACCACCATAAAACTCGATTTTCAGGTGCCCGAACGTAATCTCGCCCATCTTCAGCCCAGTCAGGAAGTCACAGCGGAAACTGACGCTTATCCAGGACGTATCTTTTTTGGACGCGTGGCAGCCATTGGCAGCCGGATCGACGCTGTCACCAGAGCTGTGAGCGTACGCGCCCTCATCGACAACGCGGACGAGGCTCTCAAGCCTGGGATGTTCCTGCTTGTTGAACTGGGAGTTTCCATCCGCCATCAAGCAGTGATTATTCCCGAGGAGGCCGTCGTTGCTAATGGTACACAGCAATACGTCTTTATTGTCGATGAAGGTCAAGCTCGCCAGTCCTCGGTGGAACTCGGACAAAGAATGGTAGGAGAGGTTGAAGTGGTCAGCGGCGTGTTGGCGGGCGAAGCGATCATCGTTGGGGGCGTACAAAAAGTAAGAGACGGTGCAAGTGTGGCTCCGCGACCTCCTGCTGCAGAGGCTGTTGCGGCACAATAAGCAATGGTTCTTTCCGATACTTCCATAAAACGCCCGGTTTTCGCGTCTGTCGTAAGCCTGATTCTCATCATATTCGGCCTATTTGCCTTTGATCGCTTGGCTGTCCGTGAGTACCCGGACATCGATCCACCAACCGTATCCATCGTCACGCTCTATAAGGGTGCTTCGGCACAGATTATGGAGACACAAGTCACCCAGATCATTGAGGAAGCGATTGCCGGCATTGAAGGCATAAAGCTGATCACGTCGAAAAGTCGGGAGGAGAGAAGTCAAGTCGACATCGAGTTCGTTCTGGGACGGAACGTCGATACGGCTGCCAACGACGTTCGTGACAAAGTAGCACGCTCGATAGGTAACCTACCACTCGACGTAGAAGCCCCGATCGTCTCAAAAGTTGAGGCGGACGCGCGCCCCATGCTTTGGATCGCGCTAACAAGCGATGAGTGGGATGCCATCCAGCTAAGTGACTACGCCGACCGGCACCTTGTTGACCGTCTCTCTGTTGTGCCCGGCGTCGCTAAGGTCATGATCGGCGGCGAAAGAAAGCCAGCCATCAGAATATGGCTCGACCGCAGGGCTATGGCAGCACGCGGGCTTACGGTTCAAGACGTAGAGGCGGCGTTGCTGGCACAGAACGTGGAACTCCCTTCTGGGCGAATCGAATCCAACTTACGCGAATTTACGGTGCGCACTGAGTCAGCATTGGTCACACCGGATGAGTTTCGCGACCTCGTGCTACTGGCGAAGGATGGATACTTAGTACGGCTGCACGAGATCGCCGAAGTTGAACTTGGCACGGAAGAACTGCGGTACGAGGTGCGCGCTAACGGTGAAGCAGCAATTGGCCTTGGTGTAGTCAAACAGTCAAAAGCTAATGAGTTGGCGATCGCAGAGGGAATTCTGGAGGAGATAGAGAAAATCCGACCTAGTTTGGCGCGCCAAGTTAAGATGAAAGTCGCCTACGACAAGTCTCGTTTTGTCGATGCATCAATTGACGGGGTATTCCATGCCCTCTTCGTAGCACTCGCCCTTGTTGTTGGCGTGATATTCGTCTTTCTGCGCAGTCTCCGCGCCACAATTATACCGGCGGTGGCAATTCCTGTGTCGCTAACAGCATCTTTTATGGTCCTTGCTGCACTTGGATATTCCATCAATGTGCTTACCCTACTGGCCTACGTCCTTGCAGTTGGGCTGGTTGTCGATGATGCAATCGTTGTTCTTGAGAACATTCACCGTCGTATAGAACGAGGTGAGCCAGTCTTGCTTGCGAGTTATCGTGGCGCTCGTCAAATTAGCTTTGCTGTAATTGCCACTACGCTTGCGCTGGTCGCGGTCTTTATTCCGATATCGTTGATGACGGGAAACACCGGGCGCCTATTCAGCGAATTCGGCGTAACCGTCGCGGCCACCGTGCTGTTTTCTGGTCTTGTAGCCCTGACACTAACACCCATGATGTGTTCAAAATTGCTAGTTTCCAAAGAGCATGAAAGCTTTCTGTATAAAGCGACAGAATTTCTATTTCACCTCCTAAACAAGAGCTACGAGCTGCTCCTGCGCGGTACCCTGGCACTACCCGTGGTAATGATTTTCATCGGTCTGGTTATCTCTTTGGTCGCTAAGGGATTCTACGATCACATAAACCAGGAATTTGCCCCCACTGAAGATCGTGGCGTCTTTTTAGTCGTCTTAAATGCTCCGGAGGGCGCCACAATCAACTATACCAGGGCCTATCTGGAAGAGGCCGAACAAAAGCTGGAATCTCTCTTTGAGAACGGTGAAGCGGATACAATATTTGGAGTTGTCGCGCCTGGTCTGAGCCGCCCGAGCCCTGTTAATTTCGCGATTGCTTTCGTTGTTCTGGAGCCATGGGCGAAGCGTGAACGTAAGCAACAGGAAATCGTTGCCGAGATGTTTCCCAAACTGTTGGGCATTCCCGGTGCAATGGTATTCGCTATCAATCCCCCAAGCTTAAATCAACCTGGCCGAAAAACTCCTGTTCAATTTGTTATCGGCGGCCCGTCCTATGATATGCTGCGCGAGTGGAGCAGTGTAATTTTGGAAGGGGCCGCGGAGAACCCTAATTTATTAAGCATACAAAGTGATTTCAAAGAGACAAAACCAGAGCTTCGTGTGGATATTCACCGCGATCGGGCCGCAGATTTAGGGGTCTCAATTCAAGCGATTGGGCGAACACTTGAGACGATGCTCGGGTCACGGTTTGTCAGCACATTCAATGACAGGGGCGTTCAGTACAATGTCGTCATGCAAGCGCACGACGATGACCGTGTGACGCCAAGTGATCTAACAAACATAAATGTAAGATCAAGTACGACGGGAAAACTGATATCGTTATCAAGCTTGGTTACCGTAAGTGAAGCAGCGGGTCCAAAAGAACTCAATCGAGTGGATCGCATGCGCGCGGTCACGATTTCTACCTCACTCGCGCCGGGCTACACTCTTGGCGAAGCCCTGAGCTATCTCGATGCCCTTGCCCGAGACCGCTTGCCGGGAGAAGCAAGAATTACCTATGGTGGGCAATCTCGTGAATTTCGTGACTCCTCCTCATCGCTTTTGCTCACATTCATTCTTGCGATCATTATTATTTATTTGGTTCTTGGAGCGCAATTCGAGAGCTTTATCCATCCATTCATCATTCTTCTATCGGTTCCGCTAGCGGTAACCGGAGCATTAGGCACATTGTTGCTCACTGGCATCACCTTGAATGTCTATTCGCAGATCGGAATGGTGATGCTAATAGGACTGGTGGCTAAGAATGCTATTCTTATTGTCGAATTTGCGAACCAATTAAGAGAACAAGGCGCTGAGGTACGTGAAGCAATAATACGCTCCTCGCTTGCTCGCTTCCGACCAATTTTGATGACTACGATCGCAACAGTTTGCGGCGCCATGCCTCTTGCATTCGCCGATGGAGCAGGTGCTGAAAGTAGATCGTCTATTGGCTGGGTTATTATTGGTGGTGTAAGTTTTTCTACTATTTTATCTTTATTTATAGTGCCCGTACTATATTCAATTCTTGCACGCTTCACGAGGCCATCTAGCCATATTGCCGACCGTTTGCGAAACCTAGAATCAGAATACGTCGATCGCGAGGCGCGTGGCGAGGAAGGTCCGATTGCGGTCAGCCCGGCACCGGTGAAGTAACGAGCCTCCTTAACGACCCGGCCTCACCTTGAGGGCTGTCACCCCCCAAACGAAATCTTCTGCACGCTTACCCAATATTTTTCCATATGAGCAAACTTATAGCAGTCTCTATTTTAACCTATTGAAATTATTGGCGCGCCCGGCAGGACTCGAACCTGCGACCTGTGGATTAGAAGTCCACCGCTCTATCCGGCTGAGCTACGGGCGCGCGAGATTATTTTGACCCTATCGTAACGGAAGTTGTCAGCGTAGGTCTCGATATTGAGCCTGTGCTCACCTGGCTCGCTGATCTCGTACGTGTGACCATTGCGCTCGCCAAAAGCGGCCCCCGCCCCACGGCTTGGAAAGCAATGCGAGCTAGCCGCCGGAATCGACTGGGTTCATCCAGCCAGCGCCACACATTGCCCAGTCCGAACTGCATCGCAGTCTTGGCCAGCCGATAGATACTTGCCGTCATATCCGCGTCCTTGTCGTGCTCCGGTTCACGGTATTCTTGGTCGGGACGGCCGGATTTGAACCGGCGGCCCCCTGCTCCCAAAGCAGGTGCGCTACCAGACTGCGCCACGTCCCGATGGTCAAGAAATGTAGGTATTTGCGCCGCCAGCAGCAACCCCACTCCTATATGATAGTGTCAGCGTCTTAAACAAGCCAGAATGGGGCAGGTCAATGAGTGTCAATTTCGGGCTGCATGTGAAATCGAAGAAACACTGGGCTAACAACCAGACCTTTCCCGGCAATGCCAAGGAAGAGGCGACCTACTATGCCAAGCGGCAATATGCTGGGACTTATAACGATAACGAGGAGATGAATCGGGCCTGTGAGAGAGCGATGTCCGAAGCCGTACCTAAGCCGCAACCAGACATGGCTCGGTCAAAGCCGAGGCAGGCGCCGAGACCAACGGCAAAGACGGTGGCCAAAGCCGGCAGCGGTGCCGGGACACTAGCGAGCATAGGCTGATCCCACCAACCGCCATGGCACCGGCGGTGTCGATCACGGACGCACAGCTCGGTTATGACGGGGTCGTGCTGTTTGACGGCCTGTCCATGACCTTGGAGGCGGGGCGACTGACAGCGCTGCTCGGCCCGAGCGGCATCGGCAAGACTAGCCTATTGCGCCTCATCGCCGGCCTGGCACAACCGAGCGAAAAAGGGCAGGTTGCCTGCAGCGACGGTGGCTCGTTGGCCGGACGGGTCGCCTATATGGCGCAGTCCGATCTCCTGCTGCCTTGGCTCAGCGTGGTTGACAACGTTGCCCTTGGCGCCCGCCTGCGCGGCCAGCCCGCCGATATGACGCGCGCCTGCACCCTGCTTTCAGAGCTTGGTCTTGAGGGTTACGAGGGCGCCTTGCCACAGAGCCTTTCGGTCGGAATGCGCCAACGCGCGGCGCTTGCCCGCACCCTCATGGAGGACCGGCCTATCGTTCTCATGGACGAGCCCTTCTCCGGTCTTGACGCGATCACCCGCGCCCGCCTGCAGGAGCTCGCCGTGAGCACGCTAGCGGGGCGTACAGTTCTACTGGTTACGCACGATCCTCTGGAAGCGATTCGCATCGCCGAGCGTATTGAGGTGATGGCCGGCCGCCCGGCCAGCCTCGGCGCGCCCCTAACGCCACCAGGCAGGCCGCCGCGCGACAGCTCGACGCCGGACCTAGCGGCACTCTATGGCGACCTCATGCGGCGCCTCACGGCGGCCGGATCATAATGACTGTCCTGCGTCGCCTCGCCGTCGCCCTCGGGCTGCTCGCGCTCTGGCAGGCTGTGGTCTGGCTCGCGGCGACACCGCCCTACATCCTACCTGGGCCGAACCTTGCACTTTTGGCGCTTATCGAGCATCGCATCCTTATCATCGAGCATGCCGCGATCACCCTGTTGGAGATCGTACTCGGTATGATCATCGGCACTGCTTGCGGCGCTGCCAGCGCGCTGGCCCTCGCCCGTTTCGGCACCGCTCGTGCCTGGCTGTTGCCGGTGCTAGTGGTGAGTCAGGCGTTGCCCGTCTTCGCGCTGGCACCGCTGTTGGTGTTGTGGCTCGGCTACGGCCTCGGCTCGAAGGTGGCTATGGCAGTACTGATTATCTATTTCCCGGTCACCGCCACCTTCTACGACGGTCTGAGGCGCACTGACACCGACTGGCTCAACCTCGCCACCACCATGGGCGCCTCTCCGCTCACCATCCTCTTCCGCATCCGCCTGCCGGCGGCGTTGCCGGCACTTGCTTCTGGCATGCGGGTTGCGGCGTCGGTGGCGCCCATCGGCGCCATCGTCGGCGAATGGGTGGGATCGAGCGCCGGGCTCGGCTACCTGATGTTGCATGCCAATGGACGTATGCAGATTGATTTAGTTTTCGCCGCCCTATTAGTCCTGGCCGTCATTGCCGTAGCACTCTATTCCACCGTCGACCGCGGCATGCGCGCGTTGATGCCCTGGCAATCCGAAACGGTCAGCTGAAAGCTTGTCTGAGGCCGGCGCAAGACGCTGCTTCCGTCGGGCTACTGACGTAAGACTGCGAATAGGTGTTTCGAATCGGTGGTGCGGCGAAGCGGCGCCTCATACTGCTCGTCCAGGAGCGCCCGTCCTCCGTTAACCTGCCCCAAAGCCGTTGGCATTGAGCAAAACCGACAGCATCTCTCTAGATTTGTAGGACTGGGTGACTAGGTTGTGGTCTGGGGTTACTTCAGAAAACGGCTGAGGAATATCCCAGGTCAACATAGGTCGCCTGACAGGGCAGCAGATTCCGCACCACAGGACCCGGGGTTGTTTCGCGTCCGCCAGATGTTAGCCTAGCGTGCGGCTCGGCAAACAAGGCCCGGGCGAAGGAGTTTGGGATGGACATTCCCGCGCCTGCCCTTAGTGATGTTGAAACGCTGGAGTGCTACTTTGTTGCCGGGACCCGGGCCATGGCCACGCTGGAAGACGATCTGCGCCAGGGCTTGCCGACCCGGCCGCAAGTTCCCCGAAGTGACACCTGAGACCATGCGAGAGGAAAGCAAATTCGAGACGGAGTTTCACTTCACTCAGGAAGATGAAGCCTTCTTACTTGTGCTGGCGCGCCCGTGCAAATCCTAGTATCCCGCAAATCCCGACTCGAAATGCAACCCAACCCACAATGAAACATGCTCCCGCCCTTCTGCTCACGATCCTCTGTGCCGTGCCCGGCTTGGCGAGCGCGAACGAAGAGTTGACCGTTTTGCTGGATTGGTTTGTCAATCCGGACCATGCGCCGCTGATTGTCGCCCAGGAAAAGGGGTTTTTTGCCGATCAGGGCTTATCGGTGGAGTTGGTGGCACCGGCTGACCCCTCTGCACCGCCCAAGCTGGTGGCCGCCGGTCAGGCCTTTATCGCAGTGTCGTACCAACCGCAGCTTCATATCCAGGTGGCCAAGGGCCTGCCGCTGACCCGCTTTGCTACCCTCGTCGCAACACCGCTCAATGCCCTTGTGGTGTTGGCGGGTAGCCCGATCCGCTCGATAGCCGATCTGGACGGACGAAAGGTGGGCTTTTCCGTCGGCGGCTTCGAAGACGCCCTGCTCAGCGCAATGCTCTCACAGGCGGGTCTCGGCCTCGATAGCATCACATTAATCAACGTCAACTTTTCTCTCTCGCCTTCGCTGATCTCCGGTCAGGTCGACGCAGTGATAGGCGCGTTTCGAAATTTCGAACTTAATCAGATGGATATTGCTGGCAAACCCGGGCGCGCGTTCTATGTGGAAGAGCATGGGGTGCCAGCCTATGACGAACTGATTCTGGTCGCGCGCAGGGATAGTGTGGATGATCCTAAACTGGCTGCTTTTCTGCAGGCGCTCGAAGCTGGTGTGCAATTTCTGGTAAATCACCCGGAGGAGAGTTGGGCACTGTTCATCAAGGACCGTCCGGAGTTGGACGACGAACTCAATCGGCGGGCCTGGCGCGATACGCTTCCTCGTTTCGCGCTGCGTCCGGCGGCACTCGATAAGGGACGATATGATCGATTTAGCCGCTTTCTTGCCGAACAAGGCCTTATCGACGAAGCCCTTCCGGCCGACGCCTATGCTGTGGCGCTCGACTGAGCGCGCACGACAGTCCTAAGGTCCGGGGGCAAGGGGTGCGATATCGGCTCTCGCTTTTCGTGATGCTGGCGGCGGTATGGCTGCTCCTTTCGGGACATTACACGCCTCTGCTGCTGGTTTTCGGTGCCCTATCCTGCGCCTTCGTGACTTATCTGGCTCAACGATTCGATGTGGTCGACCATGAAAGCCACCCACTACACATGTGGTGGCGCCTGCCCGGCTATTGGGTTTGGTTGCTGGTCGAAATCATCAAGAGCAACATCGATGTCGGCCGCTGCATCATTCACCCGAGCTTGCCAATCGATCCCAGGCTGTTCGAGGTCGATGCCAGTCAGAAGACCGATCTTGGGCTGGTCGTATTCGCGAACTCGATCACGCTGACGCCAGGAACGATCTCAGTTGACGTGCGCAAGGACAAAATCCTGGTGCACGCGCTCAGCGCCGAAGGCGCCGAGAATCTACGTCGCGGCACCATGAACTCTAAGGTGACGGCTTTGGAGGGAAGCGACCCATGACCGGGGCTTTCGCCGTCGCGACCATAGCGTTGCTCGTGACAATGGCGCTTGCGATCGCCCGCGCCGTCGCCGGGCCGACGGTCTTCGATCGCATCCTAGCGGCGAATGCTTTCGGCACCAAGACCGTGCTGTTGATCGCGGTGCTCGGGTTCCTCACCGGGCGGCCAGATTTCCTCGATCTCGGGCTGGTTTACGCGCTGATCAACTTCATCGGTGTCATCGCGGCAATGAAGTATTTCAAGTTCGGTGGCTTCTACGACCGCCGGCCTTGGGACGCGAAGCGATGAGCCTAGTCCTGGACATTCTGGGCTGGGTCTGCCTGCTCTCAGGATCGGCAATTATTCTGGTCGGCGGCATTGGCCTGTTGCGCCTGCCGGATTTCTACAGCCGTGCCCACGCGGCCAGCATGACAGATACGCTGGGAGCGGCGCTGGTCATCGTCGGCATGATGATCGAAGCCGGCTGGTCGTTGAACCTGGGACGACTTGCCTTCATCCTCATCTTCCTACTCTTTACCAGCCCGACGGCCAGCCATGCGCTGGCGCACTCGGCCCTGGTCAGCGGCCTCAAGCCCTGGTCGAAACTCGATCCTGCCGACAAGGCGGAAAGCGAGTGATGGAACAGGTTGTCCACGTCGCTCTGCTTGCCCTATTGGTCGCGACGGCTCTACTGATCGTGCGCATGCGCAGTATTCTCGCCGTAGTCATGCTAAGCGGCATTTACAGCTTCGTCATGGCGATCATCTTTCTGGTGCTCGATGCCGTCGACGTCGCTTTCACGGAGGCGGCCGTCGGCGCCGGCATTACCACCGTGTTGGGTTTGATGGCTCTATCGTTGACCGAGGATCGAGAAAAAATACCTGTACACCGGCCGATCTTGCCACTCGCCGTGGTCTCGATTACGGGCGCGCTTCTACTCTATGCCGTAACGGACATGCCGGCGATCGGCGACCCCGACGCCCCGGTTCACGGCCATGTTGCCCCGCGTTACATCAAGGAGACGCCACACGCCATCGGCATTCCCAATATCGTCACCTCGGTGCTAGCGGACTATCGAGGCTATGACACCCTTGGCGAGGTCGGCGTGATCTTCACGGCCGGTGTTGGCATCATGCTGCTGCTCGGACGCCGCTCACGGCGGCGCGAAGAGGAGGGTGACAAATGAGAGAGCACCTGATCCTGCGCGTCATCACCAAGTTCCTCATCCCCTTTATTCTCTTGTTCGGGCTTTACGTACAATTCCATGGCGATTATGGCCCGGGCGGCGGCTTTCAGGCGGGCGTGATTATTGGCGCTGGCTGCATTCTCTATGGCCTCGTCTTCGGGCTCGAGACGTTGCGCCGGGCTATCCCGCCGGGCATCGTGCAAGGCTTGGTGGCGATCGGGCTGACTATCTATGCCGGCACCGGATTCATCACAGTGCTGATGGGCGGGCACTTCCTCGACTACGCCCGCCTCGCCCATGACACACAACACGGCCATCATTACGGCATTCTCATCGTCGAGCTCGGTGTCGGCATCACCGTTAGTGCCGTCATGCTGACTATCTTTTATGGGTTCGCCGGACGCGGCGAAGAAAACGCAGGCGGCTGATGGAAATCTTCAGTCGCTACGCCTATTGGGTCGTTGTGTTGGTGATGATGATCGGCTTCTACATCGTCATCGATCGCGGCAATCTGGTAAAGAAGCTGATCGGGCTCAACATCTTCCAAACCGCCGTATTTCTGCTTTACATCTCGGCCGGAAAGATCTTCGGCGGTACCGCCCCGATCATCGACGATGACGCCGAGCTCTATTCTAATCCCCTGCCGCACGTTCTAATTCTTACCGCCATCGTGGTTGGCGTGGCAACCTTGGCGCTCGGCCTGGCCTTAGTGGTGCGCATCAAGGAGGCCTACGGCACAGTAGAAGAAGACGAAATTCAGGCGATCGAAAATCGCGAGGAGAATAGCGCGTGATCGCCGCTAACCTGGCAGCGCTGCAGGTTGCGGTGCCGCTGATCGGTGCGCCTTTGTGCACGCTGGTCGGCCGTGGTGCCCGGGCCTGGGCGCTTAGCCTGATCATCACCTGGGCGGCCTTCGCCATGGCTATCGGCCTCATGGTGCAAGTCGCGTCGGACGGGTCCATCAGCTACATGATGGGCGACTGGCCGGCGCCGTGGGGCATCGAATATCGCGTCGATATCTTCAACGCGTTCGTGTTACTGTTGGTCACGGGCGTGGCGTCTGCCGTCATGCCTTTCGCCTATCACAGCGTCAAGGCAGAGATTAGCGCTGACAAGCACCGCCTATTCTACACCGCCTATCTGCTGACCTTCGCCGGCCTCTTGGGCATGACGATTACCGGCGATGCCTTCAACGCCTTCGTGTTCATGGAGATCTCGTCGCTCTCGAGCTATGTACTGATTAGCCTTGGTCGCGACCGGCGCGCCCTGTTCGCGAGCTATCAATATCTTGTGCTTGGCACCATCGGTGCAACATTTTTTGTTATCGCCATCGGCCTGCTCTATATCGCCACTGGCACGCTTAACATGGCGGATCTGGCCGAGCGCTTGCCAGCGCTCTCGAGTAACACGGTGGTGATCGCCGCCTATGCCTTCCTGATCGTCGGCCTGAGCCTCAAGCTGGCCCTGTTCCCGCTGCATCTCTGGCTACCGAATGCGTACACCTTCGCACCATCTGTGGTTTCCGCTCTGCTTGCCGGAACAGCGACCAAGGTAGGTGTGTATCTGTTGCTGCGCTTCATGTTTGGGGTGTTTGGCGTCGATTTTTCAATCGGTGAACATCCCGTAGCCGGACTGCTAATGCCGCTTGCCATGGTGGCTGCCGTCTCATGCTCTCTGGTTGCTATCACCCAGGTGAATGTTAAGCGCTTGCTGGCCTATTCGTCGCTAGCGCAAATCGGCTACATCGTGCTCGGCATCAGCTTGGCTAACGAGACCGGGCTCACCGGCGCGGTGGTCCATCTGTTCAACCACGCCCTGATGAAGGGTGCCATGTTCATCGCGCTGGGCTGCATAATGCTGCGCGTCGGCGGTACCGACTTTGAGCACATCAAGGGCCTCGGCAAGCGCATGCCCTTGACCATGGTAGCTTTCGTGCTGGCCGGTCTGAGCCTGATTGGCATACCTGGCACGGTCGGCTTCGTTAGCAAGTGGTATCTGGTTCTAGCGGCGCTGGAGCGCGACCTCTGGCCGATCGCGGTGATCATCATGATCACCTCACTAATGGCCGCGGTCTATATCTGGCGGGTGCTCGAGGCAGCCTACTTTGGGGAACCCGATACGAGCATCGAAATCAAAGAGGCCCCGTGGCCCATGGTCAGCGCAGCCTGGGTGCTGGCGGCGGCCTGTGTGCTCTTCGGTTTGGCCACGGATCTTACCGTCGGCACGGCCAACGAGGCCGCCAGGATGATGCTGGGGGCGGGTTCATGAGCGGCTCCTTCGTGGTCGGCTTGGCGCCACTGTGGCCGCTCGTCGGCGCAGTGATGATCTGGCTCTCCGGCTCGCTGCCCAATGTACGCGAAGGTGTGACCCTGGTGACGGCGGTAGTGCTGCTGTTGCTGGTCGCCTCGCTGGCACCGGCGGTGATGGCGGGGGAGCGACCGGCAGCCGAGCTTTTTGAAGTTCTGCCCGGCGTTCGGCTGGCCTTCGAGGTCGAGCCGCTCGGCATGCTATTCGCGTTGATCGCCTCGTTTCTCTGGCTACCAAACTCGCTTTACGCAATCGGCTACATGCGGGCGCATCACGAGCAGAACCAGACCCGTTTCTATGTCTGCTTCGCCATCGCCCTGTCCAGTGCGGTCGGTGTCGCCTTCGCCGCAAATCTGTTCACGCTGTTCTTGTTCTACGAGCTACTCACCATCTCGACATATCCGCTCGTCACACACGCAGGAACGGACAAGGCGCGGCGCTCGGGTCGAGTCTATCTCGGCGTCTTGATCGGCACCTCGATCGCTTTCCAGTTACTCGCCATCATGATCACATGGGCGGTAGCCGGGACCATGGAGTTCACGGTCGGCGGCATTCTCGCCGGCAATGCAGAACCCGCGACCATCGGCATCTTGTTCGCGCTATACATGTTTGGCGTCGGCAAGGCTGCAACCATGCCCTTCCATCGCTGGCTGCCCGCCGCCATGGTAGCACCGACACCGGTCAGCGCCCTGCTGCATGCGGTCGCCGTGGTCAAAGCGGGTGTTTTTACGGTGCTCAAGATCGTCATCTACGTGTTTGGCCTTGACCTGATGACAGGCGCGCACCCCGGCCAATGGCTGACCTGGCTTGCCGCTTTCACGCTGCTGACTGCCTCGCTGGTGGCCATGACAAAGAATAATCTCAAGGCACGGCTAGCCTATTCCACGATCAGCCAGCTCGCCTATATCGTGCTTGCGGCGGCGCTGGCGACGCCGGCGGCTATCGTCGGCGGCGGCATGCACATGTTGATGCACGCCTTCGGTAAGATCACGCTGTTCTTTTGTGCCGGCGCCATCATCATCACAGCACACAAGGAAGACATCTCCGACATGCGTGGACTGGGCCGTGCCATGCCGGTGACGCTTTTCGCCTTCTTCATCGGCGCCCTCAGCGTCATCGGCCTACCGCCTTTCGGCGGCGCCTGGAGTAAGTGGTACATCGCGCTCGGCGCGGTAGAGGCCGAGCAACTGATCTTCGTCGTCGTACTGATGGTCTCGAGCCTGTTGAACGTGGCCTATTTCATACCTGTCGTGGTGCGCGGCTTCTTCCCCGGTGAGCGCCCGACGACCTTTGATAACGGCGTAAAGGAAGCGCCGCTCGCCTGTCTCGTGCCGATCGTCTTTACCGCCGCCATGTGCCTGGTCCTGTTCGTTTTCCCGGACCCGGCCTATCGCTTGCTCTCACAACTTGTGCCCTGAGCGAGGACCGTGATGACACCGCCGCCGCACGAAAAGAGATACTGGTTGGACGATCTCGGCAATGTACGCAAGGTGTTGTGGGCGCTCTACATCACCTGCGCCGTGCTGGCCACCCTCGATCTGTTTTACGATAGGCATTCCGAGTTCGCCTTCGAAGGCTGGTTCGGTTTCTTCGGCGTCTACGGTTTCGTCTGTTGCGTGCTGCTAGTGCTGGCAGCAAAAGAATTACGCAAGCTGATTTCGCGACCCAAGAACTATTACGACGCGGAGGACGGGGATGACGCATAGCCTGGCCGCCTTTCCGCCCTTCCTGATCTTTTTTGTTGGCGCCCTGCTGATCCCCTTCTTACACGAGCGCTTCCGCCCCGCCTGGTCGCTGTTCGTGCCGCTGACCGGGCTGATCAATCTGATGGGCATCGAGCACGGCGTCTACTGGCAGACGGGGATCCTGGATTACACACTCACCCTCGGGCGTGTGGACGGACTATCGTTTTTCTTCGCCCTGCTCTTTCACATCGCCACGGTGTTGGCGAGCATCTTCGCCCTGCACGTCCGCGATCCCATCCAGCAGGTCTGCGCCCTACTCTATTCCGGTGCTGCGCTCGGGGCGGTGATGGCGGGAGATCTGCTAACGTTGTTCATCTTTTGGGAGATCATGGCGGTCTCCTCGGGCTTTCTGATCTGGGCCCGGCGCACGCCGCGCGCCGAGAGCGCCGGTCAGCGCTATCTCATCACCCAGGTTCTCTCCGGCGTGATCCTGCTGGCGGGCTCTATTGTTTATTTCGGCGAGACTGGGAGTCTCGCCTTCGAAGCGCTATCACTGGAGACCCTCGGCGCTAAGATGATTCTGCTTGCCTTCGGCATTAAATGCGCCTGGCCCTTCCTGCACAATTGGCTCACCGACGCCTATCCGGAAGCAACACCAACCGGCACCGTTTTCCTGAGCGCCTTCACCACCAAGGTCGCGGTTTACGCCCTTGTTCGCTCCTTCCCGGGCACCGAGATGCTGATTTGGGTGGGTACGGCAATGGCGATGTTCCCGATCTTCTTCGCCGTTATCGAGAACGATCTGCGCCGCGTGCTCTCCTACAGCCTGATCAACCAGGTCGGCTTCATGGTGGTGGGCATCGGACTAGGCACCGAGCTTGCGCTGAACGGCGCTGTCAGTCACGCCTTTAACGACGTGGTCTTCAAAGGCCTGTTGTTCATGAGCATGGGTGCCGTATTGCATATGACAGGACGCATCGATGGCACGGACCTCGGCGGTCTCTACAAGAGCATGCCCTGGACCACGACCTTTTGCATCGTCGGCGCCGCTTCGATATCGGCCTTCCCGTTGTTCTCTGGCTTCGTTTCAAAGTCGATGGTGATGGCGGCAGCCGCGCAAGAAGGCTACGTCGTGGTCTTCCTGCTACTGCTATTCGCCTCGGCCGGTGTCTTCCATCATGCCGGTATTAAGATTCCGTTTTTCGCCTTCTTCGCCCACGACTCCGGTCTGCGCCCAAGCGAAGCGCCACGCAACATGTTAGTGGCGATGGGCTTGGCCGCCTTCATTTGCGTTTTCAATGGCGTCTATCCGTGGATCCTGTACGACCTCCTGCCATGGCAGGTGGATTACCAACCCTATACGCTGACCCATATAATTACCCAGACACAGTTGCTGTTTTTCTCGGCACTTGCATTCACCCTGCTAATGATCGCCGACCTCTATCCGCCGGAGCTAAAGCTGGTGAACCTGGATGCGGATTGGTTTATCCGTCGCCTAGGCAAAGCATTGATTCTAGGCGTCGGCGGCTCGGTGATGCTGGCTTGGTCGAACCTGGTGTCTGTGCTACGAGCCGGCGCGGGCGGTGTCGGCGGCTACCTCTGGCACAGCCACGGCCCGCGCGGCATTTTTTCGCGTACCTGGCCGACCGGCGCTACGGTCATGTGGATTGGTGTCCTTCTCGTAGTATACCTGCTGATCAACTACGTATAATCATGTTGCCTTGAGCAGCGGCGCCGGCTTCCTAGAGGTCACATTCAGTGATTAGTTGGCGCTACCTGGGCGAACTATATAGCGGCCGTCTCGGATGCCATCGAACATAGCGCTCGCCTCCGGATGAGCGATAGGCTCACCGGTCTCATCTGGCAGCAGATTCTGCTCTGAAACGTAAGCGATGTAGCTCGTGTCCTCGTTTTCGGCGAGCAGGTGATAATAGGGTTGGTCCTTGCGCGGACGGGCTTCGCGCGGGATCGCCTGATACCATTCCTCGGTATTCGCGAATTCCGGATCAACATCGAAGATTACCCCACGAAACGGGTAGATCCGGTGCTTGACGATAGCGCCGATCTGAAACTTCGCCTGTCTAACTTCCATGACCGTCTCAGCCTCCGGCAACCTCGCTTCCCTGGTTAAGGGTAAGGTAATTAGCTGCAGCACGCTACCCCGCTTGCTCTTAATCTCTTGCGCGGTCTCTGTTCGAAAACCCAGCGGTTGACCGCCTTGCTAAGGTGATAGCGAGGGGCGCTCTTTAGCGGCCCCGCCTGGCCGGTATACCCGGCTCTGTGGGTCACGGTAATGAGCTTGGCGGTGCCGTCGGTTGGCGCTCGTGATGGGTGCGATTGAGCGGCCAGGCAACGATATCGAAGCTGGAAACGGTAGCGGTTCATACTGTTTGTGGCCAAGATCGGGGTGGCCAGGTCTTATCCTACAACGAGTGCGTTGTCGCGGGCGCGCTTGGTCCGCTATACCTACGCTCTCGCACAATTGGGGAAGTTGGATGGATTTTGCGTTAGATTCGGAGATCGTGCTGCCTTACGACGGGCTCAACGGCGCTTTGGTGGGGCGTTGCTGGGTGCCCGGTGCAGGGCCTGAGGGAGGGCCCAGCGTCGTGGTGCTCGGCGAAACGGGGGTCTACGACATTACCGCCGCCTTCTCCACTTCCGCCGATGTCATGAACGCGGCCAATCCGCCCTTCGCGATTGCCAATACGGGCAGTGCGGAGCGGCTTGGTAGCGTCGACGAGATTCTTAACAACTCGGTGCCTGCACAACGCGACCCGACAAAGCCGTGGTTCCTCAGCCCGATCGACCTACAAGCCATCAAGGCGGCGGGAGTAACCTTCCTCGACAGCCTCATGGAGCGAGTGATCGAGGAACTGGCAGAAGGTGATCCCGAGCGTGCCGAAGAGGTGCGGAACTCCATCGCCGCCGAAATAGGCGCCAGCCTGCAAGGCATCCGCCCGGGCTCGAACGAGGCCATGAAACTCAAGAAATCCCTACAGAAACGCGACCTCTGGTCGCCCTATCTCGAGGTTGGCATTGGGCCCGATGCAGAAATTTTCACCAAGGCCCAACCCATGTCGTCAGTGGGCTTGGGCGCCGATATTGGTATTCCCGAGTTCTCAACCTGGAACAATCCGGAGCCGGAGGCCGTGTTGGTGATCAACGCGCGCGGCGAGATTGTTGGTGCCACCCTCGGCAACGATGTCAACCTGCGCGACGTCGAGGGCCGCAGTGCGCTCTTGCTGGGGCGCGCTAAGGACAACAATGCCTCCTGCGCCATCGGACCCTTCATCCGCCTTTTCGATCGCACCTTCAGCCTCGACGACCTCAAGAGCATCGACATTAGCCTGGTCGTCGGCGGCGACGATGAATTCTCGCTACAGGGAACCTCATCGATGGGCCTGATAAGTCGCGACCCGGCTGACTTAGTGGCGCAGACCCTCAATGATACCCATCAATATCCTGACGGCCTGGTACTTATGACTGGCACCATGTTCGCGCCAACCCAGGATCGCGGCGAGCCAGGGCGAGGGTTTACGCACGAACTCGGTGACCTGGTAGTGATCGAGACCCCACTGCTCGGCGCCCTGTACAACCGCGTCGCCCATTGCCACGAGGCGCCGCCATGGGAGTTCGGCATCGGCGAATTGATGCGAAACTTGGCCGGCCGCGGCTTGCTCAAGCCGGGGCCAAAATCTGGGGAGTAGAGGCATGCCCGTGACAGCCCTCGACCACGTCACCATCGTCACCAAGAACCTCGACGCCTCGCGTGCCTTCTATATCGGCCTCTTAGGATTGGAGGAGGTGGCCTGGCGTCCCGATTTTCCATTCGACGGCGCCTGGCTCAAGGTAGGCCCTAACGCTGTCGTCCATCTGATGGTGGCAAACCGCGATATTGGCGACGGCAACACCCAGCCCTTCGATCATTTCGCGCTCAAGGTTGAGAACATCAACAACACGCGCCGCGTGCTCGATGAGGCAGGCTTGAGCTATCGCGAGGCAGATCCAGCCTCACACATCCACCAGATCTTTGTCGATGACCCCGACGGCGTCACGGTCGAACTCAACTTCAATACCGACCAGGAACACGCCGAGGGTTGGGTCTGATCAGTCCGCCTTGCCTTCGAGCAGACGGATGATGCTGGAAGTGTCGAGATGGCCGTTGCCGGCATTCACATAGGCCGCGTATAGGGCATGGGTTAGGGCGCCCAACGGCGACGGTGCCTCTACGCTGCGGGCTGCGGCCTGAGACAGCTTCAAGTCCTTGAGCATGAGCGAAGCAGCGAAACCAGGCGCAAATTCCCGATTAGCCGGCGAAGTTGGTACCGGCCCTGGCACCGGGCACATATGCTCCAGCACCCAGGAAGTCGCCGTCGAGCTCGACATCACGTCGTAGAGCGTCTGCACATCGAGGCCGAGCCGCTGGCCCATAACGAAGCTCTCCGAGATCGCCAAGGTGCCGATGGCAGCAACCATGTTATTGCAAAGCTTGGCCGCCTGGCCCATGCCGGGCCCGCCACAGTGGACTAAGGTCTCCCCCATGGCCTCGAGGATGGGCCGGGCACGGGCGAAGACAGCCGCCTCGCCGCCGCACATAAAGGTGAGCGTACTCGACTCCGCGCCCACAGTACCGCCGGAGACCGGCGCGTCCAACATAGCCAAGCCGGCCTTGGTCGCCCCAGCATGCAGCGCCTGTGCCGTCTCGACGTCGATAGTCGAGGAATCGATAAATAGCGTGCCCGCCGCGGCCGCGGCCATGGCGCCGTCATCGAGTAGCGCCTGACCAACTTCAGCTCCCGTTGGTAGCATGGTCAAGCAGACTTCCGCGCCGCGCGCCGCCCCGGCCGCTGAGCTGGCCGCCCGGGCCCCCGCCTGCACCGCGAAACTAAGTGCATCGGCTGACAGGTCGTAAGCCGTCACGTCATGGCCAGCGGCTAACACATTGCGCACCATCGGGCCACCCATGCGGCCAATGCCGATAAAGCCGATTACGGCCATCGTTCATCTCCTATTCGAAGTGAAAACCCATGGTGCGGCAGTGGTAATAAAGCCCCCCATCCTGCACGATAAGCCAATTGACGCGCCGGCTGCTCTCGTTGTGGTGCGAATGCACGCTCTCGGGTGGCGTCACGGTGGTGAGCCAGGGCGACCAGTTCTTGCGTTCGCCGTCAACTAGGGAATAACCGCCCTCGCCGTCGACGATCAAGGACACGGCTACCGAGTTGTGCCGATGCGCCGGTTGTGCGCCTCCCGGCGCCAGCTGGTTCATGGCCAGCGTCAGCGTGGGCGAGATATTCTTGATAGCTTCGAGCCGCTCGGTCGCTAGCACCACAGCAAGCCCGGCGACAAGCTTTCCCGATAGCTTGGCCTCCGCAATATCTAGTTGGCGTGCGATCTCGGTGGCTGGAAAATACGCAGCCTGTACCAAGGCGGCCTCGGCGGCGGGCGGCCGAAAATTCTCCTGCGCCAGCTGCGGCGCGTTGGTCACCAGCCAAAGCAGGCAATCAGCATCACCCGCCTGGTGCCGGATCGGCGTATCGCCCGGCTGGCAGACCACATCCCCCGCCGCCCAATCAATGACATCGTTACCTTGTGTGCTACACCCTCCGCCGGCAATAACGAAAGTCAGCACTGTGCTCGCGCCGGCGTTGTGCTCAAGGGCCTCACCAGCCCGAATGCGTCCATAGGCCACCAACACCAACGGCGTGGTAGCCGGAAAAGGCAGCGCCAACGCATCACTCTGATCAAGCAGGATGAACCCCGTCGCCGTCTCCGCATCCAGCGCCTGATTCCGCTCGCTGTCGAACACCCTCCCTGGCACCGGTGGATTGACCACGTTGAAGGCATTTCCCGAATCGAAATAGCGCGCACGGCGGGTGTAGGACGCCTCAGAGGTGGCGACCGTCGCGGAGTCAATAGTATCAGTCATATTTCGTGTTTCCGTTCTCAGTACACCGTCAAGGGAGGCGTTGCACTTGATCTACCTCTAGTGACGAAAAGTTGCTCTTCGGCGTACCGCATTCGGAGCAGGTCCAATTGTCGGGAAGATCTTCGAAGGAGGTGCCGGGAGAAATATCATCCTCTGGGCAGCCTTCAGCCGGGTCATACACCCATTCGCAGGACAGACAGACCCACTTCTGCATCGGCGTCAGCGCCGCTTGTGGAAGGAGATGGGCAATGCCTTTAGGGCCCGAGTCACAAATTCATCGGACCACTCCACGGTATCGGTCTCGAGCTTGAAGTCGCTGAAGCGGCGAAACAGTGCGGCGAAGGCAACCTGTGCCTCGATACGCGCGAGCGGTGCGCCGAGGCAGAGATGGATGCCGAGACCGAAGGCGTAGTGCGGGTTCTGGCTACGTGTAATATTGAAGTGTTCGGCGTTCTCAAAATACTCGGGGTCACGGTTAGCAGCGGCAGTGAGAGCGTAGACGCGGTCGCCCTTAGCGATGGTCTCACCACCAAGCTCGATCTCGTCAGCGGCGATGCGCGCCACCATCTGCACCGAGCTCTCGTAGCGTAGAAACTCCTCTACCGCCAACGGGATCAGCGCCGACTTCTGTCCGATCAGTGTCATCTGCCTTGGATGGCGCAGTAAGTTTAGCATACCATTAGCAATCAAATTAGTAGTCGTTTCATGACCCGCAAAGAGCATCAGCACCATGGTCGAGACGATCTCGTCGTCGCTCATGACATCGCTACCGTCATCCCCGCCCCTGATCATCAAACCAATTAGGTCGTCGCGCGGATTTTTCCGATGGTCATCCACGACCTCTTGATAGAAAACAGTGATCTCGCGAATGGCCTTGGCCGCGCGGTCATACTTGTCAGGAGTCGAGCGTGCGATAAGTACGAACTTGCCAATTTCCACCGCCCATTCCTTGAGCTTGGGCACGTGTACGCGGTCGATACCCATGAGGTCGGCGATGACGAAAGCAGGAAACGGCCAAGCGAAGTCGTGCAAGAAGTCAATCTGTCCACGGTCTTCCAGCGTATCGAGCAATTCCTCGGCAACACGCTCGACCATGCGCCGTTGCTTCCGCAACTCGCGCGGCTTGAAGGCACCTTGCAGCACACGGCGTAGGCGCGTGTGTGACGGCGGGTCACGAAAGACCATCCAGTCACCGAGTACCCGTGCTATCTCACCCACCTTGCTTTTGCTCTTACCCGACAGGTGATCTACTAGCGGATTGAGCTTCTCGACCGAAAACCGTGTATCGGTGAGCACGGTCTTGGCATCCATGTGGCGCGTCACTACCCAGGCCTTAACAGAGGGATTCCAATGCACCGGCGCAGTCTCGCGCATCTTCGCGAAAAGAACGTAGGGGTCCTGGATAGCCTCGTGGGACTTGAGGTCAAAATTCATGATGACGTTACCGCTGGCAGTTTAGGTGGCGAACCATAGGGCACCCTCGCCTTGGGAACAATGTGCTACAACTCTTTCGCATCAATCAGGACGGCGATGAGCAGCGCTGTCTCTTCACCGTGATTGACCCAGGCGTGATTGGTGCCACGTTGCACAACCACGTCGAAGGGTTCAAGGTCTGCCTCGTCATCGTCAAGCAGCAGCGTAACGCGCCCGGAGAGCAGAATTATGTAGTCGACCGTACGGGTCTTATGCATGGCTGGATGGCGTGTCGTGTCCACCAGTGCATCGGACGCGTTCGTGGCGGCGAAACGCTCGCGCACCAGCGCCGCGCGCGCTCCAGGGTCCACACCGTCTGATGCGCTTTCGGGCAGCACACGGAAAGTGCGGAACACGGTGCCGCAATCTGGTGGTGTCAGGCTCACGGGCCGATCAGTCGCATCGCCTGCAACCGTGTTGTCAAAGGGTGTTGCGTCAGTCACCCAAAGCTCAGAGAGATTACCGAGGCCACGGGCGCCGCCGTCCTGAATCTCGATGATGGAGCGGCCAACAGCATTGTGGCCGGTGACAATGCGTTTGCTCATGGCGTGCTTGCCGTCTGTTTGGGCTTCAGAAAGGCGAGGTCGCACCCCTTATCGGCCTGCTCTACCTCGGCAAGATATAGCTTTAGCCAACCGCGCTCGGCGCCAGGATGCGCCGATGGCGGAACCCAGACTTCACGCCGGTCCGCTAACGTAGCATCGTCGACTAACAATTCCAGGCTACGGGCATCAACATCAAGCCTGATGCGGTCGCCGGTCTCGACCAACGCCAGCGGCCCGCCGATCGCGGCTTCCGGTGTCGCGTGCAGGACGATAGCGCCGAAGGCCGTCCCGCTCATGCGCGCGTCCGATACGCGCAGCATGTCCTTGATGCCGGCTTGCGCCAGCTTGCGCGGGATCGGAATGTAGCCGGACTCGGGCATACCCGGTGCGCCCTTGGGCCCAGCATTGCGCAATACTAGTACATCGTCGGCAGCAACATCGAGATCGGGAGAATCGATGCGGTTTGCCATGTCCTCCAGGCCATCGAATACCACCGCCCTACCCTCGTGACACATCAGCTCGGGTGTTGCCGCCGATTGCTTGATGATGGCACCATCAGGTGCAAGATTGCCGCGCAAGACGGCGATGCCACCCTCCGCGGACAAGGGGTCCGAGAACGGCCGCACTACGGCTTGCTCCCACGGCGAAGGCCCAGCTTTCAGCTCTTCACCCAAGGTGCGGCCGGTGACCGTGAGACAATCCAGGTCGAGCAAAGGACTTAACTCGCGTAGGACCGGTGCTAATCCGCCCGCCTTGAACAGGTCTTCCATATAGTGAGCGCCAGACGGCTTGAGGTCGACCAGCACCGGTGTCTCGCGACTTATGCGGTCAAAGGCTTCAAGGTCGACAGTAATGCCGCAGCGCCCGGCGATAGCGGCCATATGCACAAGCCCGTTGGTCGAGCCCCCGACCGCCAGAAGCAAGCGCAACGCGTTGGCGAAGGCGGCGGGTGTCATGATCCGGTCGGGTGTCAGACTTTCGGCAGCCATGACAACCGCGCGCGCACCCGTGGCTTCGGCAATTCGCCTACGCTCGGCATGCACAGCTGGCACCGTGGCGCTGCCCGGCAACATCATGCCGAGGGTCTCGGTCATCAGTGCCATGGTACTGGCAGTGCCCATGACCATGCAGGTCCCGCCAGTGGTCGAGAGTTCGTTACTCACTTCCTTAATCTGCGCGTCGTCGAGTTCCCCGGCGCGGTAGCGTGCCCATTGGCGTCTGCAGTCGGTGCAGGCGCCGAGGCGCTCGCCACGCCATGAACCGGTGAGCATCGGCCCCGTGACAAGCTGTATAGCTGGTATGCCTGCGCTCGCCGCGGCCATCAGCTGTGCCGGCACGGTCTTGTCACAACCGCCGATCAGAACCACTGCATCCATCGGCTGGGCACGGACCATCTCTTCAGTATCGATGGCCATGAGGTTGCGGAACAGCATGCTGGTCGGCGTTAGATAGGGCTCGCCGAGCGATATGGTGGGAAAGGTCACCGGCAAGCCGCCCGCCAGCATCACGCCGCGGCTCACGGCATCGACAAGCTGCGGCACGGTTTGGTGGCAATTGTTGAACCCAGAGCCGGTGTCTGCAATGCCGATGATGGGGCGATCTAGATCCGAATCGGAATAGCCCATTGCCTTAGCGAAGCTTTTGCGCAGAAAGAAGGAAAAGTCCGTGTCCCCGTATTGGGTAAGTCCGCTGCGCATGCCGCTGGCGGGTTTCTTGCCGTCGTCCATTGCCGCCACCTTTCATGAAGCCGAGGCACAGAGTATCAGGCCTACACCAAACCTGAGAAGGTGCTAACATTCACCCCTTCGGAAGGAGGTTTGAGCGTAAAATATACAGAGCTTTACTGTTATCTGTGCCGGCATTCCGTGCCCATGACCGAGATCCGGTGCCGTCTCGACGAGGCCACGACGGAGCGACCTCAGCCTCTTCGACTTTGCCTCTATCAATACCGGTAAATCACCCTACGCCGACTATTACGAGCAAACGCTGATCTCGCATGGGCCCAGCGGCTTGGTGGTGGTGAACAATGTGCTTTGGGGCGCCTTACTAACTATCCTGGAGAAGACCAGCCAAAACACCGTGATGTTGCAGGACTTGAATGCCATGGTGCCTGCTGCCCATGGGCGACGCTCTAACGCTGGCGGTCATGCGGCGCTGACATAGCGCTTTTTCAACTCGGCCTGGACCGCGCGCTTCTCGTCGTCGGTGTAGAGCCGCCACTCGGCCACCTCCGTCAGCGTACGCTTACAGCCTCGGCAATAACCGCTGCGGGAATCAATAATGCAGACCCCGACGCAGGGGGAAACCATGCTCATATGGTTAGATGCAGCGCCCGCCGTCGATTTCGAGCATGGCGCCGGTGACCAACGAGCTTTCGTCCTCGGCGAAGAACAGCGCCGCGTTGGCGATATCCACCGGCGTGCTCAGGCGCCCAAGTGGCACCGTGTTCTTGAAGGTGGTGCGGCCATCGACGGGGTCGGCATCGCCTAGAAAGACCTCCAGCATTGGCGTCTCTCCGGCCACCGGACAGATTCCGTTGACGCGGATTCCCTGGTCGGCGACCTCGAGCGCCAAGGCCTTGCACATGGGCACGAGGGCACCCTTCGTCGAATTGTAGACCGCCAGATTAGGCCGCGGCCGAATGGCCGCGGTGGAGACGGTGACAATAATGGAGCCACCCTTCCCCTCCATGGCGTGCACCGAGTGCTTAAGGCCCAGAAAAACGCTGCGCACGTTAATGTGAAAAATGTGATCGAAAAACTCATCCTCGGTCTCTGCCAGAGGACACGGGTTCATGCCTATGGCGGCGTTAAGGACAGAGATGTCGAGATTGCCGTAAGCGTCACGCGTGGCGTCAAACATAGCTCGCGAGGCAGCACTGTTGGCAACATCGGCCGCAACAAAAGTGGCAATGCCGTTTGCCGTCACGATCTCATCTGTGACACGCTGACCGTTCTCCGCATCGATATCAGCGACGACGGTCTTGGCGCCCTCGGCCGCGAAACACTTGGCAATTCCCTCGCCGAAGCCCGAGCCCGCGCCCGTGACCAAGGCAACCTTATCCTGCAACCGTCCGGCCATGCTATCCCCCCAGTGAAGTGGCGCGGGCACCCTCGCCGAAGCCGAGGAAAATTGCAATCCTGTCTAAGGCGCCGTACACCGGCCCGGCGATGAGGCAGAATTTTCGAAGTACGGACGACATCACACCACTGCCCTGGAAGCAGCTGGAAGCCTATTTGGCTGATGCGGGCCATGAGCTAGATCTGCGCCTGCCACCACGCCAGTTCGCTGGCGGCATGGGCAATCTCAACTATCTCATCCAATTCGACAGCAAGCCCTGTGTGCTACGCCGCCCACCGCTCGGGCCCATCCCCCCCGGCGCCAACGACATGGCGCGCGAGCACCGCGTGCTTAGCTCTCTTTGGCGTTCCTTTTCGCTGGCCCCACAAAGCCTGCTCTATTGTGAGGACGAGTCCGTGCTCGGTGCCCACTTCCTGATCATGGAATACCGCAACGGCACTGCTATTCAGGGCGGCACTTGGCCGCCAGATATGAGCAACGCCGACCGCCACGCTGTATGCGCCCTGCTGGTGAATAGCCTCGCCGAGTTACATGCTGTCAATCCGGCTGCCGTCGATCTCGGCAACTTTGGCAAGCCGGATGGCTTTCTCGACCGTGCCATCCGGGGCTGGGACAAGCGCCTCAAGGTGGCCAGCGATAGCGAGCCGCCTGCCCCGTCGCGTGAGGTTTCGGATTGGCTTGCCACGAACGTGCCGAGCACGGACAACGCCACCTTGCTGCACAACGACTTCAAGCTCGACAACCTGCTGCTAGACCCCTCGGATCGCACAAAAGCCGTGGCCATGATCGACTGGGACCAGGCGACGCGCGGCGATCCGCTTTTCGACCTAGCCACCCTGCTCAGCTACTGGGTCGAGCCGGGCGACCCGGACTGCATGACCATCATCGACCAGATGCCGACTGGGGCGGTGGGTTCCATGACCCGAGGTGAGGGGCGCGACCTTTATGCTAGCATCAGTGGCCGCGACCTGTCCAAGTTCCGCTTTTACCGCGTATTGGCCATGTTCAAGCTGGCGGTGGTATTCGTGCAGCTACATGCGCAATATCGCCGCGGCACGGTCGACAATCCGCGCTATGCACCCTTTGCTGACGCGGGTTGGGGAATCATGGAAATGGCCCACCAGGTGGCGCGCGGCCACGCCGAGTGATGAGGTATCGATGATTGACTTTTCCCTGAGCCCAGAGCTCGAAGATCTAAAGGCGCGCACGGAAGCCTTTATCCGTGACGTGGTGATTCCGTACGAGGGAGACCCGCGAGAAGCTGCGCACGGCCCGGAAGACCCCTTACGCAGAGAACTCATCAAGAAGGCGCGCGAAGCCAGCCTGCTCAGTCCCCATGTCGGAAAGGACTACGGCGGCCTCGGACTCAACATGCGCGAGATGGCAGTGGTATTCGAAGCGGCCGGGTATTCTCTCCTAGGGCCGCAGGCACTCAATTGTTCGGCGCCAGACGAAGGCAACATGCATCTGCTAGAGGAGGTCGCAACCGAGACACAGAAGGAGCAATGGCTGCGTCCACTTGCGTCTGGTGAGATCCGCTCCTGCTTCTCGATGACCGAGCCACAAGGCGGGGCAGGCTCCGATCCCAACATGCTGGCAACCACCGCGCGCCAGGACGGAAATCATTGGGTGATTGATGGCCATAAATGGTTCATCACTGGCTTTGATGGTGCCAAGCTCAACATCATCATGGCGCGCACCGCGGATGCTATCGAGCGCGGCAAAGGTGCGACCATGTTCCTGATCGAAAACGATGATCCGGCGATCGAGCGTGTGCGCGTGCAGGACACCATGGAAACGAGCTTCGCGGGCGGACATTGTGAGATTCGCTTTCACGGCCTCAAAGTGACACCCGACCAAGTGCTTGGCGAGATTGGCGAAGGCTACCGCTATGCCCAAGTGCGGCTTGCCCCTGCCCGCCTTACCCACTGCATGCGTTGGCTCGGTGCCGCACAGCGTGCGCACGACATCGCTAGCCGCTATGCGGTGAAGCGCCAGGCGTTCGGCAAACCACTGGCCGAGCACGAAGGGGTCGGCTTCAAGCTCGCAGACAATGAGATGGACATGCATATTACCCGTCTCGCCACCTGGCGGGCTTGCTGGGTGATGGACAATGACGGCGAGGCACGCTCCGAATCCTCTATGGCCAAAGTTATTAGCTCAGAGGCCCTGTTCCGCGTTGTCGACCGCTGCATGCAGATTCTTGGTGGCATGGGAGTCACTGATGACACGCTGGTCGAGCGACTGTGGCGCGAGATCCGCCCCTTCCGCATTTATGATGGTCCTTCGGAAGTGCACCGCTGGGCCATAGCCAAACGGATCGCCAGCCGCACCCGAAAAGCCATGGCATGATAGACCTTTCCGATATCGAGGCTGCGCAGCAACGCATCGAGGGCAAGGTACGGCGCACTCCCATCATGCAAGCTGGGCCTATGCGTGAGCCCGCCGTCGCTGATGCCGAGCTCTGGTTGAAGCTCGAATGCCAGCAGATTTCCGGCTCCTTCAAGGCGCGCGGCGCCACCAACATGGTCACTTGCCTCGACGAGGCGAAGTTTGCGAAGGGCCTAGTCACGGCATCAGGGGGCAACCACGGCAGCGGCGTCGCCTACGCCGGCTGGCGGGCCGGCGCGCCCGTGCGTGTTTTTCTCCCGGAGGGCACACCACAAGCCAAGTACGATCTGCTCGCCGCCTGGGACGCCGAGGTCGTGACGCATGGCAAGGTCTGGGACGACGCCAACGCCGCCGCACTCGCCGCCGCAGAAGCAGACGGGCTCACCTATGTGCATCCCTTTGCCGACGATCTCGTCGTGGCCGGACAAGGTACCCTCGGCTTGGAGATCTTCGGACAGCTGCCTCATCTCGACGTACTGGTGGTAGCCATCGGCGGCGGCGGCCTCATCGCCGGCGTTGCGGTAGCGGTCAAGGCGCTGAGCCCGGAGACGCGCATCATCGGCGTGGAGCCGACAGGCGCACCAACCTTGCAAGCGTGCGTCAAGGCTGGTGGGCTCGTCTCCATCGACAAGATCTCAACGCAAGTCGGTGTGCTGGCAGCCTTAACCACGGACCAAACTGTGCTTGATATCGTTACAGATTGCGTCGAGGACATCGTGTTGGTGAGCGACGACGACATGCTGGCTGCCTCGCGCTGGCTGTGGCGCGAGTTCGGAGTCGCAGCCGAGCTCGGCGGCGCCGCCGCAACAGCCGCGCTCCTCAACGGCAAGATCAGCAACATCGTCGGCAAGCATGTCTGCAGCCTAATCTGCGGTTCCGGCCGCGACGGTATCGAATAAAGGGGGATTCGTGAGCGTACAACATGATAAACTAGCCGCGCTGACCGCGGCAATATTTCGCCACGCAGGAAGCTCTGACGACGAGGCTAACATCATCGCGCGCCACCTCATCGAAGCGAATCTAGTTGGCCATGACAGCCACGGCGTTATCCGCGCACCCGCCTACATACAGTGGGTACAGGAAGGTAAATTGGTACCCAACCAGACAATCACAGCCGTTTTTGAGAACGACTCCATGGCGATCGTCGACGGTAATTTCGGCTTTGGCCAGAGCATCGGCGAGCAGTCGGTGGACCTTGGCATAGAGAAATGCCGTAAGTCGGGGCTGGCGCTGGTGGGTCTGCGCAATGCGGGTCATGTTGGGCGCGTCGGCGATTGGGCCATCCGCGCCGCGGCGCAGGGTCTAGTGTCTATACATTTCGTCAATACCTCCGGGGGCGGTATACTGGTGGCGCCGTTCGGCGGCATCGAACGCCGGCTATCGGCCAACCCCATCGCCGCCGGCATTCCTGTTGCAGGTGGTGAGCCGATTATCGCCGACCTCTCAACTTGCGTCATTGCGGAGGGCAAGATCCGTGTTGCGCGCAACAAGGGCGTGCCCGTACCGGATAACGCCATTCTCGACGGCAACGGCGAGCCAACCACAGACCCGGAAGCCTTTTATGCCGATCCCCCCGGTGCCATTCTCACTATCGGTGCGCACAAGGGCTATGTGCTTTCCATACTCTGCGAAGTGATGGCAGGTGCAATTACAGGCAGTGGCTGCTCGAATCCTGACAATCCGACCGCCAAGAAGATTGTCAACGGCATGTGCTCTATCTACATTGACCCAAATACGATAGCGAACGACAATTTTGCTGACGAAGTGAAAGGTTTAACCGATTGGGTAAAGAGCTCACCTAAGACTGAGGAAGGCGGTGAAATTCTCATGCCTGGAGATCCCGAGCTACGCACCAAGGCCGAGCGTATAGCGGGCGGCATCCCACTCGATGATAATACCTGGGCGCAACTTTCCGAGACCGCCGCCAAGGTCGGCATCAACAATGCCGAAATCGCCCGCCTCGCCGGGCGAAACGTGTAAAGGGTTCCTGGACCATGGATATCACTGCCGATCAGCTGCGCGGTTTTACCGCAGACATCTTCACCGCCGCCGGTTGCAACCGTGAGGAAGGCGAGCGCATCGCCGATTATCTCGTCGGTGCCAATCTTGCTGGCCATCCGAGCCACGGCGTGATCCGCGTGCCGCGCTACGTCGGCGCAATACGAGCTGGCAAGGTGAATCCCGGACAGAAGATCACCGTGGTCAACGATACTGACGCCATCGCCATCGTCGACGGCCATTTCGGTTTTGGACAGACCATCGGCGAACAAGCCGTGGATTTGGGCATCGAGAAGGCCAGAAAGCATGGTGTGTCAGTTGTCGGCATCACCAATGTCAGCCATCTCGGACGCATAGGTGATTGGCCCATCCGCGCGGCGAATGCAGGCATGGTCTCGATCCATTTCGTCAACACCTCCGGCATCGGCCTACTGGTGGCGCCCTTCGGTGCAGCCGAGCGGCGCATGTCCACCAATCCCTTTGCCGTCGGCGTGCCGGTACAAGGCGAAGAGCCGGTGATCCTCGACTTCGCTACCTCGATCGTCGCCGAGGGCAAGGTCATGGTCTCTGTCGACGGCGGCAAACCGCTCCCGAAAGACGCCCTGGTCGACGAGGAAGGCAATCTAACTACCGACCAGTCGGTGATCTACGGGCCGATCACCGAGGAGCGCCCCTTGAACAGCCGCGGTGGCACCGGCGCCATCCGTGCCATGGGTGAGCATAAAGGCTCCGGACTGTCCATCATGTGCGAGTTGCTGGCCGGTGCACTATCCACCAGCGGCGCCGCCAGGCCTGGTATCGAGCAACTCTCGAACGGCATGCTATCCATTTACATGGACGTGGCGACTTTTGATGCGGGGGGTGGTTTTGCCGAAGAGGTCAAGCGCTATCTCGACTTCGCCCGCAGCGCCAAGCCTATCAATTCCGGCGCGCCGTTAATGATGCCAGGCGATCCGGAGCGCAGAAAACGCCGCGCCTACGAGGCCAACGGTATTCCGCTCGAGGACACAACCTGGCGCTCGCTGCTAGAGACCGCAGACCTCGTTGGCATCAATCGCCCTGCCCTAGATGCTGGATAGTCTACCGCCAATTATCACCGACCCGATATTCTATGTGGTCGCCATCCCGGCCGTTCTGTTGCTGGGCATATCGAAAGCCGGCTTCGGTACCGGGCTCGGCGGTATGGCTGTGCCCCTGATGGCGCTTGGCATGCCTGTCTTTCAGGCGGCGGCAATCCTCCTGCCCATCCTCTGCCTAATGGACCTGATGACCTGTTGGGCCTTTCGGCGCAGTTGGGACGCCCGCAACCTGGCAATCATGATCCCCGGGGCGGCACTCGGCATCGCTATCGGCACGGCATCTGTCAGTCACCTCGAAGAACGCCACGTGGAACTACTGGTGGGCGTCATCGCCGTGGTTTTCGGCACGCGCTACTTTCTAACTCCGAGCCGTAACGAGCCGGCGACCGCAAACCGCGGTAAAGGCACGTTCTGGAGCGGTGTCTCCGGCTTCACCAGCTTCCTCGCCCACGCTGGCAGCCCGCCTATCAATGTCTACTTGCTGCCCCAAGCGCTAGAAAAGTCCTTGTTCGTGGGCACCACCGCGGTGCTGTTCGCCGCCATCAACTACATGAAGTTGCTGCCCTACGCCTGGCTCGGCCAGTTCTCGACCGAGAACATGACCACCGCGCTGGCACTGATTTGGTTGGTGCCGATCGCCATCTGGCTCGGGCTCAAAGTCCACCGTAACCTCGATACGCTGTTGTTTTATCGACTGTGCCACGGCTTCATGGTCATCCTAGGCGTCAAGCTTATCGGTGATGGACTGGCGGTCTGGGGCTGACAAGGGTTACATAATTCTATCTTTCCAGAACTATGAAAAAACTGTGGTTATCTCCTTGTCAGCACTAGCGCAGGAGAACCGCCTTGCTGTGTTTCGGCATCTGGTGGGGTTGGGACCCGCCCACCTGTCGCCGGGGCATATCGTCGACGCATTTTTCGTATCGGCTACCACGCTCTCTTTCTATTTTAAGGAGTTACATGGCGCTGTACTGGTGTTGCTGCGCAAGAACAAGCGCTCGTTGTTCTACGCTGCCGACTACGCTGCCGCAGCGTTTCCGATCGACTATATGACGAAAAACTGCTGCCGGCGCCCTGCGCCCGCAGCCCAGGAGGAGGAGACTCTCGCCTTATGAAACGCCTGCATGTCCATGTCTTGGTCGCTGACCTCGAGAAATCAACGAAGTTCTATGCCACCCTATTCGGCAACGATCCGGTAGTGATCAAGTCCGACTACGCCAAGTGGATGCTCGACGATCCTGCTATCAACTTTGCAATCTCCTCGCGCAGCGGCGGCAGCGGCGCCCTCAGCCACCTCGGCTTCCAAGTCGACGAAAATGACGAACTCGACGAAATTCGCGGCCGTCTGGCAGCGGCCGGCAACGCCGTCACGGACCAAACCGACGCCGCCTGCTGCTACGCCAAGTCCGACAAGGCCTGGGTCACCGACCCCAGCGGCATCCCCTGGGAGACTTTTCACAGCCATGGCCCGATCGAGGTCTTCGGTGACGATGGCGTACCCGAGGAGCCCGCCGCTTCCGGCTGTGGCGATTGATCAGTCCTGCCTGCGTCCCGCAGCCGGCAGCTTGGGCGGCTTATCGGGGCGTTCCGGTCCCCATACCTTGTCGTAATAGGTATCGGCGAGATTGAGCGCACCGATGGGATTGTGGGCTAGCACCCGGTCCTTGGCGACGAGAACCGTGGTCAGCCCCTCAGCATGGCGAAAGAATAGACCGTCATGGCCAACACAAAGGCCCAACACTACGTTTAACTGGCAGCCGGCACGGTTGAGAAATTCTGCTTGGGCTACCGGATTGCATATGGACTCGTGGCCGCCAGGAAATATCTTCTGATCTTCACGCAAACCGAGATCCTGCTTGTCCACGCCGCCGCTCTTGCAGGCTACGGACGCGACCTCAAAGCCGTGGCTCTCGAGGATGCCGCTCAAGGTCTTCGCATGGTCGACGAAGCTAATGCAGGTGGCGATGCCGATGCGCTTGAAGCCCATGTTGCGCGCGAAATGACAAATCTCTTCGACCCGCGTCCATTTGCAATAACCCTGTGATTCGACCTCAGCCGAGACCTGGGCTATGTGCCGCAGCTCGGGATCGTCGTAGCGCGACCAAGCGTCATCGAGCGCCTTGCCATCGACCTTGCTTGGGCAAAATCCCGGCCCGCGCTCGTCCGACGCGCCAACCCGGCAGGCACGAACGTTGGGCGGACAATAGGCGCACCCCGGTTCCTCGTATTTCATGGCAATCTCCTCCGGTGACGGTGTCGCGTCAGTCACAGAAAAGCCTTAACCCATATCAGCCCCGTCCCAGCAGCCGCATGCCTTCTTCCAGACCCTTGATGGTGAGCGGGAACATGCGCTCTCCCATCAGCTGGCGGATCATCTGGATCGAGTGGGTATATTCCCAATGCTCGCGGGGCTCTGGATTCAGCCAAATGGCGGACGAATAGATCTCGAGCATGCGCTGCAGCCAAATACCGCCTGCTTCCTCATTCCAGTGCTCGACACTGCCGCCGGGATAAGTGATCTCGTAAGGCGACATGCTGGCATCTCCGACGAAGATAAGCTTGTAGTCGGCGGGATAGGTATGGAGCACCTCCCAGGTCGGCGTGCGTTGCGCGTGGCGGCGCATATTGTCGCGCCAGACGCTCTCGTAGGGGCAGTTGTGAAAGTAGAAATATTCCAGGTTCTTGAACTCGCTGCTGGCGGCCGAGAACAGCTCCTCGCAAGTACGCGCATGCACGTTCATGGAGCCACCGACGTCGAGAAACAACAGCACCTTGACCTTGTTGTGGCGCTCGGGGCGCATCTTGAGATCGAGCCAGCCGCCGTTGTCGGCGGTGGCCTTGATAGTGCCGTTCAAATCAAGTTCGGTATTGGCACCTTCGCGTACGAACTGGCGCAAGCGCCGCAGCGCCACCTTGATGTTGCGCGTACCGATGACAACCGAGTCGTCGAGGTTCTTGTATTCGCGCTTATCCCAGACCTTGACGGCGCTGCGTCGTCGGCCCTCTTCCTGGCCGATGCGGATGCCTTCCGGGTGATCGCCATAAGCGCCGAATGGAGAGGTCCCGCCGGTGCCTATCCACTTGCTACCGCCTTGGTGGCGCCCCTGCTGCTCGGCCAAACGCTCCTTGAGGGTCTCCATGAGCTTGTCCCAACCAAGCTTTTCCAACTCCGCGCGTTCCTCCGGGCTCAGAAGCTTCTCGATCTCGCGCCGCAGCCACTCCTCAGGAATATCGGCCAACATGCCATCCGTAAGTGTCTCGACGCCCTGAAAGAACTCGCCGAAGGCCTGATCAAACCTGTCGTAATGGCGCTCGTCCTTCACCAGCGTCGCACGCGAGAGGCAGTAGAAGTCCTCGACACTATAATTGGCAAGACCGGCCTGGACCCCCTCAAGCAGGGTCAGATATTCGCGCAATGTCACCGGCACCTTGGCCTCACGCAGCTTGAGGAAAAAGTCGACGAACATGCCCTGCCCCCTTATGCCAGGTTCTGGGATGGCCGGGGCAACGTGCGCCCCTGGGCACTGGCTTAGACCACGCGCCCTACCGGCCCGCAGCCCGTAGGTCGATAGAAGCCCCAGTGCGCTTTGGAGCGCAGTGCTAAATCACTGAGCAGCACCGACTCGTCAGGCAGTGCGGCGCGGAACGTAATCATCCCCCCTGGCGGCGGGCGAGAAAGGCCAAGCGCTCGAAGAGGTGCACATCTTGCTCGTTTTTGAGCAGCGCGCCATAGAGCGGCGGGATGGCCTTGCCCCCGTCCTTCTCGCGCAACACTGCTGGGTCGATATCTTCGGCAAGCAGCAGCTTGAACCAGTCGAGTAGCTCCGAGGTCGATGGCTTCTTCTTCAGCCCGGGCACCTCGCGTACTTCATAGAACGCCTCCAGCGCCGCCTTGAGCAGGGTCTTCTTGATGCCCGGGTAATGCACGTCGACGATCTGCCCCATGGTCTCGGCATCGGGAAAGGCGATGTAATGGAAAAAACAACGGCGCAGGAAAGCATCCGGCAACTCCTTCTCATTGTTCGAGGTGATGACCACGATTGGCCGCTTAGCCGCCTTCACCGTCTGCTTGGTCTCGTAAACGAAGAACTCCATGCGATCGAGTTCGAGAAGCAGGTCGTTGGGGAACTCGATATCCGCCTTGTCGATCTCGTCGATCAGCAACACCGGGATATCTTCAGCCTCGAAGGCGTCCCACAGCTTGCCGCGTTCGATATAGTTGCTGATGTCCTTGACCCGGTCGTCGCCGAGCTGACCATCGCGCAGCCGCGCCACCGCATCGTACTCGTATAGCCCCTGCTGAGCTGTCGTGGTCGATTTGATGTACCAGGGAATGATGTTCCTACCGAGCGCTCGAGCCACCTCCTCGGCCAGCATGGTCTTGCCCGTGCCAGGCTCCCCCTTGACCAGCAGTGGACGCTCTAGCGTGATCGCGGCATTTACCGCCACCATCAGATCCTCGGTGGCAACGTAGGTATCGGTTCCGGTGAATTTCATCGGCGCAGATCATTCCCTTCCATTCGCCCGACCGCACCATTGGCTGGATGGCGCACCAGGTCAAGCGGGCGTTGCTCGCGAGAGCGAGCCTCGGCTGATATACTCGCCGCAATAACACCATTTTATCGGGGAGGAAACGACAATGCCGAACCGCAGGAAAGTTCTGACCGATACCGTGGTAATGCGGCCATTCCGGCGCCGGCGCGGCAGAACGCGCCCTTGCATCGCAACTGCGGGACGCTGACGGCAGCTTGGATGTCGACTATGTGCGGCTGCGCTTCGCCGCCCACCTGATCGGAGCCCCCATCGCATGACAAGAATAACAAACATCACGGCAATCGGACTCGAGCACCATCTCGGCATCGACAACGCCTATGGCATGGCGCGAGGCATGACGCCTGTGCGCAACATGACCCTGATAGAGATCGAGACAGATGCTGGCATCACAGGCATAGGAGAATCTTGGGGTCCCTGTCCCATGGTTGCTTCTTCGCTCGATGTGGTTCGCCCTTATTTTCTCGGTCGTGAGATATTTGATCGCGAACAAATCGTACACTATTTCTACAATCAACGTTACCATTTGGGAATCCAAAATACTATCACGTCGACGGTAGGCGGCATCAACATGGCGCTGTATGACGCCATGGGCAAACTGTACGACCTACCGTTATGCAAGTTACTCGGGGGGCAAGGTATCGACCGCGTTCCGGCCTATGCCTCGAGCGGCTATTTTGCAGCTAATCCCGCCTATCAGCTCGGCGACCAGATGCTCGGATTCCGTGACGACCATTTCCCTGGCGTCAAAATAAAGATCGGCCATTCCCCGGGCAACGATGTCGAGCGCGTAGCGATGGGGCGAGAAGTGCTCGGTCCGGACATATTGTTGATGGTGGATGCTAATGGTAACTACACAGTGGACGAGGCGCTGGAGAGCATGCGGCGGATCGCCGATTACAACATCCATTTCTACGAGGAGCCGCTGCCGCCGACCGACTTTGCCGGCTATACTGAACTACGCGCACGGGCGCCTATGCCGATCGCCGCCGGCGAGGCGCTTTATACAGCTTGGGACTTCAAGCGCCTCATTGACGAGCGCTGCGCCGATATCGTGCAACCTGACATAACCTTGTGCGGAGGGCTTGATGAGACACGCGCCATCTGGCAGATGATCCGACTCGCCAACCTGCGGCTCTCACTGCATGTCTGGGGCGGCGGCGTGGGTTTGGCCGCGGCCGTGCATTTCCTCGCTGCCTTGTCACCCTCGCCGCACACGGACCGCATCCCGCATCCGGTTATGTTGGAATACGATCGCGGCACCAACGCGCTACGCAGCGACCTGCTGGTCACGCCTATCGCTTGCATAGATGGCCACCTGACCGTTCCAGACGGCCCCGGACTCGGCATCGAGATCAACCGCGACGTGGTGGAGAAGTACCGGGTGGACTGATAGAAAGCCTTGTGCCTCAGTCACGCCCTTATGTCGTCTCCGGCTTCGCCGGCGTCGCCCACGCCTTCGCCCATCTCTCGGTGCTCCTTTATGCCACCGTGGTGCTGGTGCTCGAGGACGAGTGGGGCATGGGCTATGACGAACTGCTCGCGCTGTCAATCCCCATGATGATAATGTTTGGCTTGGGCGCACTTCCCGCCGGTTGGCTTGGCGACCGCTGGTCCGAGGCCGGTATGCTGGCAATCTATCTGGTCGGGCTTGGCACATCGCTGATGCTTTGCGGCCTGGCCCAAGGGCCGCTGACGCTGGGCGCCACATTGACATTGGTTGGGCTGTTTGCGGCTATTTTCCATCCCGTCGGCATTCCTTGGCTGGTGCACCACGCGCCCAATCGGGGCCGCGCCTTTGGCATAAACGGCGTTTTCGGCAGTGCCGGAACCGCCGCTGCAGCACTGGTTGCTGGCGCCTTGGCGAGCCTGATCAGTTGGCGCGCCGCCTTCGTCGTACCCGGCGCGGCCTGCGTTCTGGCAGGTGCCATCTTCATCGTTGCCTGGCGACGTAACATTTTCGGCCCGCGCCTGCCGGAGCCACCCTCCCAGCCGAACGCCAACGCACCGGGCGAACGCAAACGTGTCTTCATCGTCCTCGCCCTGACCGTGATGTGCACGGGCATGATCTACCAAATCACGTCGTTTGCCCTGCCCAAGCTGTTCGACCAGCGCCTACCCCACATGTTCGGTGACAGGGTATTGGGTATCGGCGGCGCCGTGACGGCGGTCTACCTAGCCAGCGCCATAGCCCAGGTGATTGGCGGCGAGATGGCCGACCGCTTCCGCCTGCGCAGCATCTACATCAGTGCCCAATTCCTGCAAATTCCGTTCATAGCAGCCGCTTTCGTGCTGATCCATCCAGCCCTGATCCCTGCCGCCGCCATGATGATCAGCCTCAACGTTGCCGGCCAACCGGCCGAGAACGCACTGCTCGCTCGCCACACCCCACCCGAATGGCGTGGTCGCGTCTACGGCGCCAAGTTCGTCATTACCTTAGGTGCCTCGTCTCTCGGCGTCGCCCTAGTACCGCTGGTCTATCGCCTAACCGGCAGCCTCGACGCCCTGTTTCCCGTCATGATCGCCTTCGCCCTCATCGCCGCCCTCATCGCCACGCGCCTGCCGACGGAACCGAGGCGCCAGCGGGCACGGGCAGAGACGGTGCCGGCAGAGTAGTTAGCTGTGTACACGCAGCAACAAATACCCCCAAAACGCATATAGGCTGCCCAACTGGGCGGCCCGCGCAGCTCCGAACTCCCGCTTGGCTTAACGCGAGTAGTACTCGATTACCAGGTTCGGCTGCATTTGTACTGGGTAGGGGATCTCGGCGAAGAGGGGCTGACGCAGGAAGGTGCCTTTGAGCTTATCGTGGTCGACCTCAACATAGTCCGGCAGTTCGCGGTCGGGCTGTTGCACGGTCTCGAGGATCAGCGGGTGCTGGCGGGACTTCTGGCGCACCTCAATGACGTCGCCCACGCTCACGCGATAGCTCGGAATGGTCACCCGGCGGCCATTGACGTGGAGATGGCCGTGGTTAACGATTTGTCGCGCGGCGAAGATGGTAGGCGCGAAGAGCATACGATAGGCCACCATGTCGAGGCGGCGCTCGAGTAAGCCAACCATGTTCTCACCGGTGTCACCGCGCAGGCGCACCGCCTCGCGGTAAATGCGGCGGAATTGCTTTTCGGTGATCTCGCCATAATAGCCGCGCAGCTTCTGCTTCGCCTTAAGCTGGGTGCCATAATCCGACACCTTGCGGCGGCGCTGGCCGTGCTCGCCCGGGGGATATTCGCGCAGGTTCACAGGGCTCTTGGCCCGACCCCAGAGATTGACGCCAAGACGTCGGTCCAGCTTGTACTTCGATGCGTTCCGCCTGCTCATGCTCTAGCCGTGGTAAGTAACGGGCGGCACGCGTGCGCGGCCGCCTCGGAAATCCGGGCTCTTCCTATACAGCGCAGGGGCCGGATGTCAATCCGTTGCCGCCAGATCAGCCGGAAAAAACAGCTGCTCGCCATCGACCTCGAAACTAGCGATGGCTCCCTGCCCGACCGGCGAGAGCAGCCAATCGACAAAGGCTCGGGCAGCGGCGGCTTTAACGTGCGGATGGCGTGCCGGATTGATGGCGATGACGCCGTAAGCGTTTACCAGCGCAGCATCGCCCTCGAAGAGCAACTCCAGCGAGCCCTTGTTGGCGAATGTGGCCCAGGTGGCGCGGTCCGAGAACACATACGCGGCCATGGCCGCGGCAGTATTGAGGGTAGCGCCCATGCCGGCACCTAGCTCGCGATACCAGCCGTCTCTGGCCGGTAGCGGATCGATAGCTGCCTCCTGCCAGAGGGCACGCTCGGCCTTGTGGGTACCACTGTCGTCGCCGCGCGAGGCGAAGGGCACCGCTGTGCCGGCGATACGGGCGAAGGCGTCCGCAGCGCTATCCGCCGCCCCAACTTCCGCTGGGTCGTTGGCCGGACCGACGATGACGAAGTCGTTGACCATTACGTCATGGCGCGCAAGACCGTGGCCGTCCACCACCAGGGCTTCCTCCGAGGCCCGATGATGCACCAGCACCACGTCGGCATCACCGTTGCGCGCTAAGCGAATAGCCTGGCCGGTGCCAACCGCAATCACCTGTACGGCAATCCCGGTATCGCGTTCGAACTGTGGCAGCAGATGAGCGAAAAGGCCCGAGTTCTCAGTTGATGTGGTCGAGGCCAGCGTGATCGTCTCGGCCGCGGCTCCGGACGACAGCAACAGTGCAGCCGCAAACAGTCGCATCACCATAAAAGCTTGCCCTCTAAAAATGCATTTGCCGTCTCACTTTGCGGGCTGGCGAAGAAGTCTTCGGCCGCAACATGCTCGTCCACCCGGCCTTGATGCAGGAAAATCACTTCGTCCGCCAGACGCCTCGCTTGCCCCATATCGTGTGTCGTCATCACCAGCTTGCAGCCTTGCGCGTGCATGTCCTCTACGATGGCTTCCACGGCCGCTGTCGCGCCCGGGTCAAGGCTAGCCGTTGGCTCATCAAGGAACAAAACCTCGGGCTGCAAGGCCCAGACCCTGGCCAGGGCCAGCCGCTGCTGCTCGCCGCCCGAGAGTGTGGGAGCCGCTCGCATGGCGAAGTCGGCAAGGCCCGTGCACTCCAGAACCTCTGCGATGCGCTGCCCGCGCTCGGACCGCGGCACGCGGTGGATGACAAGCCCGTAGGCGACATTGGCATAGACCGAGCGCCGCAGCATGACCGGATCCTGAAATACCATGGCCTGCCGCTTGCGTTGCTCGCCAGCGTCGGGGCCCTGCCATTGCACACGGCCCCGGTGCGGCGAGAGAAGGCCATGGCAAACGCGCAGCAGCAGGCTCTTGCCCGCCCCGTTGGCCCCGAGGATGATGGTTTTTGGCCCGGCCTCGATGCGCAGAGATATGGCATCAAGCAAGGCCCTACCGTTAGCGTGCAGGCTGACCTCGCTCAACTCCAAAGGCAGAATCGCCATGCCTAACCCCAGCGGAGCGCGCGGGCGCGCGGGCGCGCAGCGCCAACCATTATGGCTGCCGTGGCACTGACCCCGATCGCCACCAGCACCAGCACCATACCGAGCGCCAGCGCCAGCGCCAGGTTTCCCTTGCTAGTCTCGAGCGCGATTGTGGTGGTCATAACGCGGGTCGCATGGGCGATGTTGCCGCCGACGATGAGCACCGCACCAACCTCGGCGATGGCGCGCCCAAAGCCCGCCATGACCACGGTTACCAAACTCGCACGCGCATCCCAGAGCAGCGTCGCCGCCACTTGCGACAGGCTAGCACCGAGCGAACAGAGCTGTTCCCGATAGCTTTGGTAAAGGTCGCGCAGCAGGCGATGCGAGAGCGCCGCGACGATAGGCAGCACAAGCACGCACTGGGCCAGGATCATCGCCGTCGGCGTGAACAAGAGACCGAGAAAGCCGAGCGGACCGGCGCGTGATAGAATCACGTAGAGCATGAGACCGATAAAGACCGGCGGCAGCGCCATCAGCGCGTTCAACATCACCACGACGACGCGGCGCCCGGGAAAGCGCCAGACAGCGATTGCGGCGCCGAGCGGCAGACCGATCGCCGAGGCCACCACGACGGCGGTGAGACTGATCGCCAGCGAGCGGCAAACTATCTCCAGCAGCGCGGCATCCAGGGAAACGACCAGGCCCAGCGCCAAGCCAAAAGCTTCGGTGAGATCGGACATGCCCGAGACGTTACGGAAAGTTGTCGACAAATGAAATAGAGGTGGATCAGTTGGCGCGCGGCACTTGGTTACGCCCTTCGTACTTGGTGGTGTACAGGGCCTGGTCGATGTTCGCTCTCAGGTTTTTAGGTAAGCCGTTGCAGCTGCTGTCCGACACGCCGCGTTTGAACGGGGGGGGTGAACCACCGCCGGAGCTGGGCAGACCATGGCTGGGAACCCTCTGAGAGGCATCTGCATCAAACGGCTTTGCGGTGGCCTGACCGCTACCCAGAAGAATCACCCCGAAACGAGTTAACCAGTACTAACTCAAAGGAATACCTCCCCTAATCGCGGCGGCGCCTGCCATGCTCCACCAGACCAGCAATTACGCCGCGTAAAGTGCGCACTTCCTGCTCGCTGAGCCGCGCGCGTTGGAAGATGTTGCGCAGGTTCCGCACCATGCTTGGACGCTTCTCCGCCACGCGCAAAAAGCCGCAGGCGTCGAGCTCACCCTCCAGGTGCTGGAACAGGCCCTGCAACTCGGCCTTGCTGGCAGTCCGCGAGGCTCGCTCAGACAGATCTTCCGCGGGCGTATCGTCGGCTACTATGAACCATTGATGCGCCAGCAGAAGCACTGTCATGGCCAGATTTAGGGACGCAAAACCGGGATTGGTGGGAACGGTAACGACGGCATCCGCCAGCACCACAGAATCGTTGTCGAGGCCAGTACTTTCACGCCCCAGCATCATGCCGCAGCGCTCCCCGGCCGCAGCCGCTGTGCGCAAACGGGTCGCGGCCGTCGCCGGGGTCAGAACCAAGGTCCGCATGTCGCGAGGGCGCGCTGTCGCAGCCACGACAAAAGTGAGATCGGCAAGAGCGCTTTCGACATCACCGTAGACCCGCGCATCGTCTATGACCGTGTCGGCGCCAGAGGCATTGGCGCGCGCGGCGTCGTTCGGCCAGCCATCGCGCGGTGCCACTAGGCGCAGATCGGTAAGGCCGAAGTTGAACATGGCACGCACCGCGGAGCCGATGTTCTCGCCAAGCTGCGGGGCCACGAGAATCACCGCCGGTGCCGCGGCCGCGGGTAGCTCCCGGCTACGGTCCGTGCCCGCCATGGCTGCCCAGAAGACGATAGGTGATGGCGTCCTTGAGCGCGTCATAGGATGCAGCAATAACATTGGGCGACACGCCCACCGTCGCCCAACGTACACCCTCGGCGCCTTCGCTCTCAATCATGACACGGGTGACGGCAGCAGTGCCCGCTTCCGGCGTTAGGATGCGCACCTTATAATCGACCAGCCGCATCTCGGTGAGCGCCGGAAAGACGCCGCTCAGCACCTTGGTCAAGCCGTTCGCCAAGGCATCGACCGGCCCGTTGCCCTCGGCCACAGTCATGATTTGCTCGTCGTTGACAACCACCTTCATAGTCGCTTCCGAGAGCGTGACGCGCTGGCCGCGGGCGTCGATGCGCTGCTCATCGATAACGCGAAAGCTGGTTAGGTCGAAGAACTCCGGCACAGTGCCGATCGTGCGTCGCGCCAGCAACTCGAAGCTCGCTGTCGCGCCGTCATAGGCAAAGCCTTGCGCTTCGCGCTCCTTGACCAATTCCATGAGCCGACCGAGCTTCGGCGACTTGGCATCGATCTCGATACCCAGCTCCTCGAAGCGATGCAGGATGTTCGACCGCCCCGCCTGGTCCGAGACGACGACCTGGCGACGGTTGCCGACCAGCTCCGGTGCGATGTGTTCATAGGTCGTCGGATCCTTGGCCACGGCAGAGACATGCAGGCCGCCCTTATGGGCGAAAGCCGAAACCCCAACATAGGGACGCATCGGGTCATTAGCCCGATTCAGGCGCTCGTCGAGCATGTGAGAGACATGGGTCAACCGCTCAAGGCCAGCGGCATCGATGCTTGTCTCAAAGCCCATCTTGAGCACGAGATTGGGGATAACTGCGGTGAGATCCGCATTGCCGCAGCGCTCACCGAGACCGTTCAACGTGCCCTGAACCTGACGCACGCCCGCCCGAACTGCAGCCAGGCTAGACGCAATGGCGGTACCGCTGTCGTTGTGGCAATGGATGCCGAGATGATCACCGGGGATGACCTCGGCGACCGCGGTGACGGCCTCTTCAATCTCATGGGGCAGTCGGCCACCATTGGTATCGCAAAGCACGATCCAGCGCGCGCCGGCATTGAACCCGGCCTTAAGGCAGGCCAGCGCATAGTCCGAATTGGCGCGATAGCCGTCGAAGAAATGCTCCGCGTCGAGTAGGACCTCTTCGGCGCGGGTCGCTGCGTAGGCGATGGAATCGGCGATCATCTCAATATTCTCGCCAAGCTCCGTGCCGAGCGCAGTGGTAACGTGAAAGTCCCAGGCCTTAGCGACAAGACAAGTGACGGGCGCACCGGCATTGACCACGCCGGCAAGTCCTGGATCGTTGGCGGCGCTGCAGCGTAAGCGGCGGGTCATGCCGAAGGTGGCAAGCCGGGCGTGAGAAAGCTTGGGCGGCGAAGAAAAAATTGCGTCGTCGGTGGGATTGGCACCGGGCCAGCCGGCCTCTATGTAATCGACGCCGAGCGCATCGAGCTCGCGCGCAATCGCCGCCTTGTCGGCGCTACCAAAATTAACGCCCTGGGCCTGGCCACCGTCGCGCAGCGTGGTATCGTAAATCCAGACCCTCTCGCCCATCACGCCCGTCGCCAGTCGGTAGTGCCGTCGGGCTTATCCTCGAGGATGATCCCCGCCGCAACGAGCTTATCGCGTATGCGGTCGGCCTCGGCAAAATTCCGTTTTGAGCGCGCTTCGAGGCGTGCCGCAACGAGCTCACCGACATCGTCAGACGCCTCGCCCTGGAACCACTCGTTAGATGGAAAATTAAAGATCCCGAGTGCTTTACCCGATGCCAGCAAGGCCGACTTGGCGGCAACCGAACGTGTCTTGTTGAGATCGCCGGCGACTGCATGCAGCTCGGCGATAGCCTTTGGCGTGTTTAGATCGTCGAGCAGCGCGGCCTCCACTGCCCCCGGGGCGCTGTCTCTGGCCTCGGCCTCGATATCGGCGACATTGCGCAGGGCAAGATAAAGTCGATCGAGATCCGCTTTGCTTTCGGCCATGCCTTCCAGCGTCCAGTCGAGCGGGTGGCGGTAGTGAGTCTTGAGCATATTGAAGCGCAGTGCCTCGCCCGGTGCGCGCGCCAGCAGTTCCTCGACAGTGAAGAAATTGCCTAGGCTCTTCGACATCTTTTCTCCCTCGACCACGACATAGCCGTTATGCATCCAGTAGCGCGCAAAGGTCTTGCCGCCGTGGGCACACATGCTCTGAGCGCGTTCGTTTTCGTGGTGGGGAAAGATGAGATCGCGGCCACCGCCGTGGATGTCGAAGGTTTCGCCGAGATAACGCTCGCTCATGGCCGAGCATTCCAAATGCCAGCCCGGGCGTCCTCGCCCCCAGGGTGAGTCCCAGCCGGGCTGGTCGGGTGTCGAAGGTTTCCACAAGATGAAGTCGCCAGCATCCTTCTTGTAGGGGGCTACCTCGACCCGCGAACCCGCCACCAGCTCTTCTGGCTTGCGGTTGGAAAGCCCGCCATAGCCGTCCATGGCCGGCACGTGGAACAGCACGTGCCCTTCCGCTTCATAGGCATGGTCTGAGGCCAACAAAGTCTCGATAAGCGCCAACATCTCGGGCACATGCGCTGTCGCGCGCGGCTCGACAGTCGGCTCCTCTGCACCCAAGGCGCCCATATCAGCGTGAAAGAAGTCCGTCGTGCGCTTGGTCAGCGCGTAGATTTCTTCGCTGTTGTCAGCGGCCGCAGCGATGATCTTATCGTCGATATCGGTGATATTTCGGACATAGGTGACCTTCGGATAGTGCCGCTTGAGCAGCTTGAACAAAACGTCGAACACCACCACGGGGCGCGCATTGCCGATATGCGCCCGGTCATAGACCGTTGGCCCGCAGACATACATGCGCACATGCGTTGGGTCCAAAGGCTCGAACGCTTCTTTTCGGCGGCTCGCGGTATTGTAGAGATGCAGGGTCATCATGCCGCACCGTGGCTCGTTTCAGCCGAGAGGTAGCAGATGCCTCGGGTTCGGTCTACTCCCCGGCCCGTTCTATTCGTGGTTGAGGAACCCGTTGACGATGGGGTAGCGGCGGTCGCGGCCGAAGGCGCGGCGGGTGATCTTGACGCCGGGCGGAGCCTGGCGGCGCTTGTATTCCGCTATATAGAGCAGTCGGCGAATGCGGCGTACCAGTGCCCGCGGATGGCCGCGGATGACGATTTCCTCCACCGTGTGTTCGTCCTCAACCAACCCTTCGAGAATATCGTCTAGCACCGAATAGGGCGGCAAGCTGTCCTCGTCGAGCTGGTCTGGTTTCAGCTCTGCCGAGGGTGGCTTGGTAATAATATTGTCCGGCATAGCCGGACCGTCCGGTCCGAGTGTACCCTGCAGCCTGTTCTCGTTGCGCCAGCGAGACAATTCAAAAACCGTCGTCTTATATACGTCCTTGAGCACGGAATAGCCGCCGCACATATCACCGTAGAGCGTGGCATAGCCAACCGACATCTCGCTCTTGTTACCCGTAGTCACCAGCATGTCACCGGTCTTGTTGGACAGCGCCATCATGATGATGCCACGCACGCGCGCCTGTACGTTCTCTTCCGTGGCATCGGGCTGGGTACCTTGGAAGAGCGGCGCAAGCATTCCTTCGAAGGCCCTATGTGCCAGCTCGATCGCTACGGTGTCGCAGCGGATCCCGAGTAGGCGCGCGCACTCGGCGGCATCGTCGAGGCTGTGATCAGATGAATAGCGCGACGGCATCCGGATGGTGCGCACCCGCTCCGGGCCGAGCGCATCTACTGCGACGGCCGTGGTCAACGCCGAATCAATACCGCCCGAGAGGCCGACGGCCACACCCGGAAAGTGATTCTTGTCGACGTAGTCGCGCAGCCCCGTAACCAGCGCCGCATAGATCTGCGCCATTTGCTCCGGTACCGGCGCCCGCTCACCTTCCTCGCAGTGCGCGCCGTCACCATCGATCTGCCAACGCGACACGTTGACGCATTCCTGCCACCATGGTGCCTGCAGGCAAAGCTTGCGCTTGCCATCGAGTACGAATGATGCGCCGTCAAATACCAATTCATCCTGGCCCCCGACTTGATTGACATAGACCAAGCCAAGTCCGGTCTCGGTGATTCGTGCAACCGCATAGGAGAGACGTGTATCTTCTTTGCCATGCTCGTAGGGCGAGCCGTTCAGGGTGACAAGAATCTGGGCACCGGATTCAGCCAGAATCTCGGCTACATCCGGGAACCACATGTCCTCGCAGAGTAGTACGCCGAGACGGACGCCGCGGAAGGCGATGGGGCCGGTGAGCGGTCCAGCTTCAAATACGCGCATCTCGTCGAAGACACCGTAATTCGGCAGGTCGTGCTTGTAACGCCGCGCCACTATCTTGCCGCCATCGAGCAGGGCCGCCGCGTTGTAGAGCTTGCCTTCCTCGCGCCATGGCGTACCCAGGAGCAAGCCGGGCCCGCCATCGGCCGTCTCGGCCGCCAGCTCCTGCACCATCTCCTCTGCCGCCTGCTGAAAAGCGGGCCGCAGCACCAGGTCCTCCGGCGGGTAGCCTGTGATGACAAGCTCGGGATAAACTACGAGATCGGCGCCGAGGCGCGCCGCCTCGGCGCGGCTTTCGCGAATCAACTCGGCATTGTGCTCGATCGCGCCCACGGTGGGATTGATCTGCGCCAGCGCTATCGACAGGCTCTCGCTCACGACTTGCGCTGCCTCAACAGGAACTCGCGCCCTACCTTCGTCAACGGCGTGCCATCATATTCGACAATATCCGCCGTGGCGTAGGTCTCTGGCCAAGTTTCGGGCAGGAACGAGCCTGTGCCAATAATATCCACCGGCGCCTCGACGCTCGCAAACACCTTGCACTTGCCAGGATTAAAGCCGGAACTGGCGATGATTTGCACGGCCGGGAAGCCCGCCTCGTCGAGAGCGTCGCGCAAGTGGTAGACCGCTGCCGCACTAACGCCAGCGCCGACGAGCCAGCGCAATTCCTCTTCGCTGCGATACGTGCGCGTGGCTTGCGGCACGTGCCGCTCAAGAGCGATGTAGGACTTGGCCGTGTCGAGCCCTTCGGCAAAGCGCCCACCGTGAGTGTCGATGCGCACCCGCAAGCCGCCATCCGCCGCAAGCTTCGAAAAACGTTTGGCCACGGCGATCGAATCCGTCACCTCTCGCCCGAAATAATCGACCAGAGCCGTGATTGACTCGTCGGGATAGGTGGCGCGGAACATCTCCGCCGCTCGCACTGTCGAGCCAGCATAGCCAATTAGCGCATGAGGCATGGTTCCGAGACCGCGCTCATTGCCAAAATAGTGTGCCGTCGCATCGTTAGCATTGCCGATAAAACCTACGGCGCCAGCCTCAGCCTGCGCCTTGCGTGAGCCGACGCTTGCGGCATAGGCCATCATGCCGGCCATCTCATCACCAGCGCTATGGCGCGCATCCATTGCCAAAAAGTGCACTTTCGGCAGGTCGGCGCACATGGTAAAGGCGTTGTAAGCGGCAACGCTGGGCGGGCCAAGCCGTTGCAGATAGAGTGTCTCCAAGTCGACCAGAGCGCTCAGAGGGCCGGAGATGTACAACAAGGGCTCGCCCGCGCCGACCCAGGCACCTTCCTCGAAGCATGGATCGATGTCGAGTGTGCAGTCGCGCTGACGCGCCGCCTCCTCCAGCCATTCCACGGCCAGACGCGGACAGAAGACAACCGGGCGGCGCATGAATACGGCATAGGTGACGTGCATGTCACCATGGGCACGCACGATTTCGCGCGTGCGCTTGAAATAATGGTCGGTGCGGCGCGCTACAGCGACCTCAAAGCCCTCGCGCTCCGAGCCCTCGCCGCCGCCGAGACCGGCGCCGGATTTAGAATGCTCCGGGGAAGTATCCACCGTCTAGCAACAGGTTTTGGCCAGTGATGAAACCGCTATGTGCGCTGCACAGGAAGGCGCAGGCGCGCCCGAACTCTTCCGGATCGCCAAAACGTCCGGCAGGGATATTGGCGAGCATGCTGCCGCGCACGGTATCGACACTCTGCTGGCGGGCCTCGGCCGCGCCCGCAATGCCCACAGTCAGGCGGTCCGTCTCAAACAAGCCGGGTTGCAGATTGTTGATGGCGACGTTATGGGGCGCCACCTCGCGCGAGATCGAGGCGATGAACCCGGTCAAGCCGGAGCGTGCCGCGCTCGACATCGCAAGGCCCGGAAACGGCATACGCACCGCCACAGATGTGACATTGACAATGCGCCCGAAGCAGCGCTCGACCATGCCGTCTATCGTGGCTTTGATGAGTTCAATCGGCGTCATCATGTTGGCGCTGATGCCGGCATCCCAATCTTCACGCCGCCAGTCGCGGAAGCTACCGGGAGGGGGGCCGCCATTATTGTTGACTAGGATGTCAGGCTCGGGACAAGCTTCGAGCAACCTTGCCCGACCATCTTCCGTATCGAGGTCGGCGACCACGGGGGTTGCCTCAACTCCAGTTTTAGCGGCGATGGCCATGGCCGTGCTCTCCACAACCGCAGCATCGCGGCCGTTGATCGCCACATCGACTCCATCCTCAGCCAAGGCCCGCGCGCATGCCCGGCCGAGGCCGCGACTGGAGGCACAGACGATCGCCTTGCGGCCTGTCAGCCCAAGATCCATGCGCCCTACTCCGCCGCTTCGGCGGCTTTGTCGAGCCGCCGCCCTTTCAGCGCCTCGGCGATCAGAAAAGCCAACTCCAGGCTCTGCGAGGCATTGAGACGCGGGTCGCAGTGAGTGTGGTAGCGGTCGGACAGATCCTCGTCGCTAATCGCCTGGGCACCACCTATACATTCGGTCACGTCACGCCCGGTCATCTCAAAATGGACGCCGCCCGCATAGGTGCCCTCGGCATCGTGGGCGGCGAAGAAACCCTTGACTTCGGCCAGCACCCGATCGAAGGGGCGCGTCTTGTGGCCCGACGACGACTTGATGGTGTTGGCATGCATGGGATCGCATGACCAGACCACGGAGCGACCCTCGCTTTTCACCCGCCGCAGCATAGGCGACAGCAGCTCCTGTACCTTGTCCGACCCCATGCGCGAGATCAGGGTCAGGCGGCCCCGACGGTTGTCCGGATTGAGCGCTTCGATCAGCCGTATCACCGTATCGGAATCACTGGTCGGGCCTACCTTAATACCGACCGGATTACCGACGCCTTTGAGAAAGGCGACATGAGCATGGTCGGGATCGCGCGTGCGATCGCCTATCCAGAGCATGTGGGCGGAGCAATCGTACCACTCGCCCGTGGTGCTATCGATACGCGTCAGGGCCTGCTCGTATCCGAGCAGCAACGCCTCGTGACTGGTAAAGACACTGGTCTGCTGGATCTGTGGCACCTTCTCAGCATTGATGCCACAGGCTTCCATGAAGGACAGACTTTCGCTGATGCGCTCGGCAAGATCACGGTAACGCTCGGCCTGGGCGCTGTCGGCAACGAAGCCGAGGTTCCAGCGGTGCACTTGGTGCAGATCGGCATAGCCGCCCTGGGCCAGCGCACGCAGCAGGTTAAGGCTGGCGGCGGCCTGGGCATAGGCCTGGATCATGCGTTCGGGATCGGGCTCGCGCGCGCCGGCCTCAAAATCGATGCCATTAATGATATCGCCGCGATAGCTCGGCAGCTCAACGCCGTCTTGGGTCTCGGTCGGCGTCGAGCGTGGCTTAGCGAACTGACCGGCCATGCGCCCGACCTTGACCACAGGAAGCGCAGCGCCAAAGGTCAGCACCACCGCCATTTGCAGCAACACCCGGAAGGTGTCGCGGATATGATCTGGGTGAAACTCGGCAAAGGCCTCTGCGCAATCGCCACCCTGCAGCAAAAAGGCCCGGCCTTCCGCCACCTCGCCAAGCCGCGCCTCGAGTTCACGCGCTTCGCCGGCAAATACCAACGGCGGTGACTTGGCAAGCTTGGCCTCCGCCGCAGCCTTGGCAGCGTCGTCCTTGTAGACCGGCTGTTGCCGTATCTCGTAGTCGCGCCAGCTCGCGGGTGACCAGGGTCCCGACATGTCATCCTCCATCGAGACAAGTTGTGGAATGGGGCGTATACACCCGGGAATGTACCAAGGCCAAGGGTTTCGTAGCCCGGAGCACGCTTGGCCGATCTCAATCGACGCTACGCCAGCCTTAGCGCCAAGTACTCAGGCTGTACATCCCCCGTTGCAGCCAAATGTCATGCCCGCAGCACTTGTCCAGAATGTGGCACTAGCCGGACTTCGTATTATCACCGAAACAAGTCGAGCTTTGCCTCACCTGTCGATCAGTTCGGAAGTCCGTTGCCATGGGCTAGAACCTCATGCGATGCGCTCGGCGATGGCGACCATGCGGTGCATCGAACGCAAGACCGGTTTCTCAATCAGCTTTCCGTCTATCACGACGAGGCCGCTGTTGCCTGTCTCGAAGGCGTCGATGATGCGCCGCGCCCTATCAAGATCTTCGGCACTTGGGCTGAACACCGCGTTGACGACGGGGATTTGCTTGGGATGGATCGCGGCCTTACCGGTGAAGCCGAGCGCCGCGCAGGCCTTCGCCTCGGCCTCAAGACCGGCCTGGTCCTCGAGATCGAGAAAAGGCACATCGATCAGGTCGACATCTGCACCAGCGGCCGCATGAACGAGACGTGAGCGCGTGTACAGCAGCGTCTCCCAGTTAACTTCCGTACGCAGCTCCGCCGCCATGTCGACGGCACCGAAGAGCAACGAGTCGATACGTGGCGAGGCACGCGCTATCTCGTATGCCGCATCGAGCCCATCGTTGGTCTCGATGATGACATGGAAGCGGATATGCCCATGTGAGCCAGTCAGCAGCTCGTCGAGCAGGCGCACTTCATCGGGCGTCTTGACCTTGGTCAGCATCAGCGCCGGCGGCGGTGTCTCGCTGTTAAGGATCGCCAGCACATCGCGCAAGCCCTCCGGCGTACGCAGGCAATTGATCCGCACGACGCACTCCACGCCGTCATCGGGCTGGGCGCTTTCGAACAGCGCCATGGTTTTGGCGCGCGCATCGTCCTTGTAATTTGGCGCCACCGCGTCTTCGAGATCGACAGTGACGATATCGGCGTCAGTTTTGAGCGCCTTGGGAAACATCTCAGGCTTATTGCCGGGGGCGAAGATCAGGCTACGCCGCGGCCGAATGCGAGTGGAATCCATAGTGCGGACCTCAGATCCCGCGGAACAGCTTCTTGGGAAACTGGTTGATATCCGCGGCGGCGACGAAGAAAGCAAACACAGAGACGGCCCCCAGCACCATCCATCTCGGCAACAGTCGATAGTGCGCGTCGACGCGGAAAATCCGCCACAGGCTGAAAGAAAAGCGCTCCACTCACTGTCTCCCCTCTGGCGCCCGGCTGGGCGTATAAGCGGCAAACATTAATATAGCCGAGGGTTACCATCAACTGACGCCCACCGACATGTTATATACGCCGCCGGCGCGCCTTGAGGAGACCGTGCATGCTATCCAACGCCAGGATCAATATCCCCGGTGGCATCGACTTTACCCTGCCCCGCATGGTGCCAGTGCGTCAGCACTTCGAGCGGCATACCATCGCTGATGTCGCAGCTGCGGTCAGCGCGCAACTCTCCCGGCCTGAGATTGCCGCCACAATACGGCCCGGGGCGAGCATCGCTGTCGGTGTTGGTAGCCGCGGAGTCGCCAATATCGATATAGCCGTCAAGACCATCATCGCAGAGCTCAAGGCTCGCCGCGCCAAGCCCTTCGTGTTTCCCGCTATGGGGAGCCACGGCGGCGGCAATGCCGAGGCCCAGGCGAGCCTGTTGGCAGGATACGGCATAGAAGAAGGTTCGATCGGCGCACCGGTGCGCGCGACCATGGAGACCGTGGTTGTCGCCGAAACTGATCAGGGTATCCCCATCCACATGGACAAATACGCCCACGGCGCCGATGGCGTCGTCATCATCAATCGGGTCAAGCCCCATACCAGCTACCGCGGGCCGGTCGAGAGCGGTGTGCTCAAGATGATGATCATTGGCATGGGCAAGATCGCCGGCGCCAGCGCTATTCACGGCGGCTATTCGATGGACGATTTCGGCGCGATCATCCCACACGCCGCAGAGGTGTTAATGCGACACGTGCCGATTCTCTTCGGCATCGGCCTGGTCGAGGATGCTTTCGACACCACTGCGGTGGTCGAGGCGATGACGCCGGAGGTGCTCTTCGAGCGGGAATCGGCCCTGCAGGCAAAAGCGAAGGAGCTGATGGCCCGGCTCCTGGTCGATGATATCGACGTGCTCGTAGTCGACGAGATCGGCAAGAACATCTCGGGCTCGGGCGCCGACCCCAACGTCACTGGACGCAACGCCCGCGGCGCCGCCGGCTTCGACAAGCCACGCGTCCGCAAGATGGTGCTACTCGACCTCAACGATGCCACCAAGGGCAACGCCACCGGCTTTGCCAGCGCCGACGTCATCACCCAGCGCCTTTTTGACCGCACCGATCTCGGCGTCACCTTATCCAACGTTGTGACCTCGAGCTATCTCGAGAGCGCCAAGATTCCCCTAACCATGAAGGACGGCGACGCGGCGGTGCGCATCGCAGTGAAGACCTTGCATAATACCGACCCGATGCGCGCGCGCATCGTGCGCATCCGCAACACGTTGGAACTCGTTGACATCCACCTCTCCGAGCCCATGCTTGATGAGATCAGTGGTAATCCACGTCTGGAGGTCATCGGCAAACCGGCTGATATGCTGTATTAGGCCTCAACCACCAGCCGGCGGGTGTAGGCGAGCTCGTGTGATAGGCGCTGGTCGATGTCGCGGATCGTATCCGAGCCGATCGTGAGGTCTTCACCAATGAAGCCGCGATGCTTCACCGGCACCCGGTATAGGTTCTCGAACGATAGATAGCCGTCATAGCCGATGCGCGCGAGCCCCCCGATGGCCTCGGCCCAGTTCAGCGTGCCCTCGGCCAACTCGTCAAAGCGCCAGCGCCAAGTACCGTCTTCGAGTGGCTCCCAGCGTGTATTCTTGACGTGCACGTGGTCGATATATTCACCCAGGATGTCGACGCTCATCTGCAAATCCATGCTGCCTTCGATTACCATGTTCCCAGGGTCCCAGATCACCCCGATAAGCCCCGGATCGCACTCGCCGACAAGCTCGCGCGCCGTTGCTGGGCCGCAGGCGATGGTGCCGAAATGAACTTCGATAAGGCCTTTGACACCGCTGCCGTCAAGTAGGCGTTGAGCATTCACGAGCTTGATCTTCGTGGCGTCAAGAATAGCCCGATAGCCCAGGCTTTTGTCGTAGCGCCCACTGAAAAAGCGGAAACGTGGACAGCCCATGCCTTGTGCGCCGGCAATCATGCGGCGGATATCGTCGTCGTCGTCGGGTTCGACGAAGGTGGTGAGGCCTGCGACGGCGATGCCACGTGCGTCGCACATGGCCTTGATGCGGGGTGCCTCAGCGTCGATCGTTGCCTTGGAAAAATGGTATTCGCCGTTGACCCGCCACTCGACCCCGTCATAGCCGTGGCGGGCCAGTGTCTCGACAACCTGCTCGGGGCCGAGCTCGGGTAACACGCCGCTACAAACGCTGTATTTCACAACTCCACCCGCTTCGCCCTTCGGTCCAAGTGATCGGCATCGATCAGCACGCCCGGATTCAGCAGGCCGTGGGGATCGAGCTGCCGCTTGGCAGCTGCCAAAGCGTCGGCGAACAGATCGGGTCTCTGGCGGTCGTACCAAGGCCGGTGATCTCGACCAACGGCGTGGTGATGGGTGATGGTACCACCATTGGCCATCAGGGCCTCCGACGCCGCCTGCTTTATCTCGCGCCACTGATCGAGCATCACGCGCACGTCGCTCAAGGCGTGAAAGGTAAAATAAGGCGCCGGTCCATCCGGATAGGTGTGGGTGAAACGGCAGGTCACCAGCCCCGTATTGCCGGTCACGCGCCGGATGGCGTCTTCCGCCGCAGACTTGACGTTGGCATGGAACTCGGCGAAGCGATCCCAGGTGGTTGAGGTTTCGAAAGTATCCTGGATAATACCTCGGGATATGATCGCTTCGCGGTAATAGGGCATCCGCATAAACGCGTTGCGCCAACGCCCCGCGGCACCCGACCGGTGGCCTTCATCTCCGCTCTCCTCTGGCACCCTGCCGCCATGGTCGCGCGCGCATTCGAGGGCACACTCCATCCATGGTCCAACTTGGTGATCAGCGGACTCGAAACCCAACACCACGAGATGCGCGCTGCCGTCGCCAGCCCCGCTCATGGCCGCCTCGTCGGCATCGACCAGCCGGCAGTTGCTGGGAAATAACCCGGCCTGGGATATCGAGCGCACCGCCTCTGCTGCCTTATGGAAATCGTCGAACTGCACTGCGGTGCCGGCACGAAAAGTGGGCCGATCCTGGAGGCGCATCCAGGCCTCAGTGATGACACCAAGAATACCTTCCGAGCCTATCATTAAACGGTCGGGACTGGGACCAGCGCCTGAGCCCGGCAGGCGTCGCGACTCTAGGGTGCCAGAGGGCGTCACTGTGCGCAGGTTTTCAACGAAATCATCAATATGGGTGTAGAGGGTAGCGTAATGGCCGCCCGATCTGGTGGCGATCCACCCACCGAGGGTCGAGAACTCGTAGGACTGCGGAAAATGGCGCAACGTCAGCCCGTGTGGCTTCAGCGCCGCATCGAGGGCCGGGCCGAAAATACCCGCCTGGATGCGTGCCGCCCGCGATGTCTTGTCAACCTCCAGCACCTGGTCGAGCTTGCGCAGGTCGATGGTCAGCCTACCGCACGCGCTGTCGTGGTCCCCGTGCTCGATGCCACCGACCACCGAAGAGCCGGCCCCAAAAGGTACTACCGCCAGGCGGGCCTGCGTAGCCCAGTCAAGGGAATCGACGAGCTGCTGCTCGGTCTCCGGATAGGCAACAACATCGGGCGCCGACCGGAAATTTCGCTGCAGCGTGCGCGCATAATCAGCAAATGACTTACCATAGGTGTGCGAGACTCGATCACGCGGATGGACGCTACAAATATCCTGCAAGGGCCCTGGCACCGCGACGCGCGGCGGCGACAACACAATGTCGGAAAGCTTCGGAATCGCCGCGGCCGGGGGCAGCTTGATGCCAAGCTTGCCACAGACATGCTGCACGGCCTCGCCGACCTCGTCTTCTGCGACCGTCTCGTCAGCATAGCCCCAGCCCCAGAACCTTAACTCTCGAAGATTATTTTTCATAGTTTATATCATTATTACCGATAGTTACAAATATTTATTAATTTTATACCTTAATTCTAAGTAGGCAAATACATCGTCACCAACTCCTCCGCGGCCGTGGGGTGGATGGCCATTGTGGAGTCGAATTGAGCTTTTGTCGCGCCGCATTTCAGGGCTACCGCGATGCCTTGCACAATTTCGGGCGCGTCGGCGCCGATCAGGTGGCAGCCGAGCACCCGGTCGCTATCGCGATCCACCACCAGCTTCATTAGGGTGCGTCCGGGATTGCCGCTCAACGTGTTCTTGAGTGGACGGAAGGCAGAGCGGTAGATGTCGACCGAGGAATAAGCGAGCCCCGCAGCTTCCTCGGGCAGCCCCACGGTGCCGATGGGCGGCTGGCTAAAGACGGCAGTGGCAATATCAGCATAGTCGACGCGCTGGGGATTGCCATTGAACCAGGTCTCGGCCAGCGCCCGACCCTCGGCAATAGCGACGGGCGTGAGATTATTGCGGTCGGTGCAGTCGCCGATGGCGAAGACGCCAGCCAAAGTCGTTTGCAGATTCGCGTCGACCACGATAGCGCCATTATCCGACATCACCACGCCAGCTTCGGCCAGGCCAATACCGGCAGTATTGGGCTTGCGCCCGGTCGCGAACAACACTGCATCGGCATCGAGCATCACGCCATCGGTCGTTTCCACGGCATAAGCATTGCCGGCGCGGCGCACCTCGGTGACCTTACAACTGGCGTGGATGGTGATGCCACTGCGCTGCATCTCCTCTTCCAGATGCAGGCGCAGGTCATGGTCGAAGCCGCGCAGCAGATGATCCGCGCGGATGAGGATAGTCACCTCGGCTCCGAGTTGGTGGAAGATGCCGGCAAACTCGACCGCGATATAGCCGCCGCCCACGATCACTATACGCTCAGGAAAAGCCAGCAGGTCGAGCGCTTCATTGGAGCTGATGACATGCTCCTGGCCAGGAAAGGTGGGCACCTCGGGCCAGCCGCCGGTGGCGATCAGGACGCGCTCGGCCGTGACCTTGCGCTCGCCGACCTCGACAGTGTGAGCATCTATTAGCTTCCCACGCCCGGCCAAAATCTCGACCCCGGCAGTGTCGAGCATTGAATTGTAGATGCCTTCGAGGCGATCGAGCTCGGTATTCTTGTTGGCAATGAGCGTTGGCCAGTCGAACTTGGCCTCCGCGATGTGCCAGCCGAAGCCCGCGGCGTCATCGATCTCCTCGCGCACATGTGCTGCATGGACCAGCAGCTTCTTCGGCACACAACCGCGCAGCACACAAGTGCCCCCCACGCGTCCTTCCTCGCAGATGGCAACACGCGCGCCATAGGTGCCGGCGCGCCGGCAGGCGGCAACGCCTCCCGAGCCGGCACCGATGGTGACGAGGTTGTAATCGTAGACCAAGGAAGACGCTACTTATCGATGGCGCCCATCAGCATGTACTTGGTTTCCATGAACTCAAGCATGCCTTCGCGCGCTCCCTCGCGGCCGATACCAGATTCCTTAACACCACCGAAGGGTGCCACCTCGGTCGAGAGGATGCCCTCGTTGATCCCGACCATGCCGTATTCGAGCGCCTCGGCGACACGCCAGATGCGGCCGATGTCGCGGCTGAAGAAATAAGCGGCCAACCCGAACTCGGTGTTGTTGGCCATCTCAATCGCCTCTTCCTCGCTGTCAAAACGGAAAAGCGGCGCGACGGGGCCGAACGTCTCCTCACTGGCAATGCGCATATCCCCAGTCACATTGGTCAGCACGGTCGGTTGAAAAAATTGACCGCCGAGTTCGTGCCGCGCGCCCCCGGCGGTCACGGCCGCGCCCTTGGCGACAGCATCGGAGATGTGCTCTTCGACCTTCTCGATCGCCGCCATATCGATCAGCGGTCCCTGGGTGACACCATCGCCTAGGCCCTCGCCCACCTTGAGCGCGACTACAGCTTCGCCGAGACGCTTGGAGAATTCCTCGTAGATGCCGCCCTGCACCAGGATGCGGTTGGCACAAACGCAAGTCTGCCCGGCATTGCGATACTTGGACGCCATGGCCCCCGCCACGGCCTGATCGAGATCGGCATCATCGAAGACAATCAGCGGTGCGTTGCCGCCTAACTCGAGCGAGACCTTCTTGATGGTGGCAGCGCACTGGGCCATAAGCACCTTTCCTATCTCGGTCGAGCCGGTGAAGGACATCTTGCGCACGGTCGAATTACCTGTCAGCTCACTGCCAATGGCAGTGGCCGAGCCCGTGATCAGATTGAACACACCCTTTGGGAAGCCGGCCCGCTCCGCAAGCTCGGCCAGCGCCAGCGCGCTGTAAGGCGTGGCGGAGGCAGGCTTAATGACGATGGGGCAACCAGCGGCAAGCGCCGGCGCCGCCTTACGCGTAATCATGGCGGTGGGAAAGTTCCAGGGCGTGATCGCCGCGACGACACCGATCGGCTCCTTGGTGGTGACTATACGACGGTCCGGCAGGGTTGCAGGAATCACTTCGCCATAGGCGCGCTTACCCTCCTCTGCAAACCACTCGACGAACCACGAGGCGTAGTGGATTTCGCCTTTCGCCTCAGCCAGCGGCTTGCCCTGCTCTAGGGTCATGATCATGCCGAGGTCATCCAGGTTCTCATGCATCAGATCGTACCACCGGCGCAGGATTTGGGCCCGATCCTTCCCGGTCAGGGCACGCCAGGCCGGCCAGGCAGCATCCGCCGCCTCGATGGCCCGGCGCGTCTCGTTGGCACCCATCATTGGTACCGTGCCCAGCACCTCAGCGTTGGCCGGATTGCTCACCTCGAAGGTGCTTCCCGAGTCGGCATCGACCCACTCGCCGTTGATGTAGCACTGACTGCGGAACAGACTAGGATTATTGAGTTGCATGTCTATCTCCGTGGCAAATGGGCTCGTCGGCGGAAGCCCCGGCGAATACGTCCCTGTTTTTGCGGAATTCGTGCGCCCAAGTATACGCGCCACACGGCCTGCGGCAAGACATGGCGTTGCCGTTCCGTGGCAGGCAAACAGTCACACGGGCGTAAAAAGAGTTAATTCAACAGTCGACGGGACAAAGGCTGTAATGGACACAAGGAGAGACGTGAAACGAGGGCGAGAGATTTCGATTGGCGCACGTTCAGTATGGGAGGGTGGCAAGAACAATAGAAAGTCCTAACCGTAGACGGTTTACCAACTAAGTTCAGTGACCCCCAATCAGCCCAGATGTGCTGGAGGTGGCTGAGGTGGCTCGAAGGTGGGCCAACGCCCCTAGGGTCCCGGGGCACCGCACCCGGCTCCGCCGAAGAGAGGCTTCCGGAGCACTCCTCGGCATGTTGGAGGTGATGACTTTGCCACCGTCTCCTTTTTTTCTGTCAGACATGGCACATTCTCGCCATGAGCATGCGCAGCAGAGCCGCCATCGACCGGGCCGTCGCAGAGCCGTCGCCGCCCTCGAAGCGGGCGATGCGGATGCCTTGCCGCGGCTTGCTGCCCTGGCCGAAGAGGCGCCGCGAAATCCGCGCGCCCATTTCGCCCACGCTTTGGCCCTAGAGGCGGCAAAACGCCCGGCCGAGGCGATCGCCGCCTACAGCCGTGCGCTGGGCCGCGGCCGCAAACTCGACGCCGCCGCGCAACGCCTAGCCATATTATTGGTAAACTACAGCGCAGTGCCACCCGATACGCTCGATCGTCGCGGCCTACTCGCGGGCCTACGCAACTCGAATATCGACCCGTATCCCCTCGGTCGAGTGGGCTTCGCCTGGCTGAAGTCCCACGGTGCCTTGGCAGCGCCGATTGCGCTCGGGCGCAACGCAGGCTGGTCAGCGGCGGCTGAGGCGTTTCTGGCACACCACAATGAGGTAGCCCAAAGCGATCCCTTGCTGCTCACCTGTCTCGAACAAGGCAGCAATGCCGATGCCGATATCGAGTTATTGCTGACTGCGGTGCGCCGCGTCCTGCTGTTCAGCCCCGCTCTGGTGGAGCGCAAGGCGCTGCGCGCTCTTGCCTGCGCCGTAGCCCGCCAGGCCCGCACCGGCGACTATGTCTGGTTTGCGGATGCCGAAGAGCGCACGGCACTCGGCACGGAAATCAAGAGCCCGCTGCTACAGGCGCTTTATACTCTGCCCGCCCCAGGCGCCCAAATTCGTCCGCGCACCCTCGCGGCCATGCTTATCGAAGCTCACGCCGAGGCTGAGAACGAGCGCAGCTTGGCGACCGAATTACCCTCACTCGGCGTACTAACCGATGCCACATCTAGCGCCGTCGCGGCGCAATACGAGAACAACCCCTATCCCCGCTGGCAGCGTCTGACCCGCCCGCGGCCGGGCGCCTTCCTCCAAGACATGGCGCGCTTTGTCGGCACTACGCCGCAGCGTCGGCCCGAGGTCCTGATCGCCGGCTGCGGTACCGGCCAGCAGGCGATTGCGGCGAAGCTAGGCTATGGCAAGGAAGCACGGATCACGGCGCTCGACCTCAGCCGCGCGAGCCTCGCCTATGGTGCCCGCCGGGCGCGAGACTATGGCATCGACCATATCCGCTTCGTTCATGGCGACATTTTGGAAGCCGCGGGTCTCCGCCGCCGCTTCCACATCATAGAATGCATTGGCGTGCTGCACCACATGGCGAACCCGATGGCCGGCTGGCGGGCACTAGTTGACTGCCTCGAACCCAATGGCGCCATGCTCATCGGTCTCTACAGCGCCGCCGCTCGCCAGGAGATTGCCACGCTACGGGCAGAGATCGCGCACCGCGGGTTAGGCACCGATGCGGATACGATTCGCGCGTTCCGCCGAGAGCTGATGATGGATGCACAGACGCGCTGGAAACAGACCCTGTCAGCACCTGATTTTTACGGCCTCAACCGTTGCCGAGATCTGCTTTTCCATGCCCACGAGCGGCCGGTGAAGATCCCCGAGATCGGGGTTTGGCTCGGTGAATTGGGCCTAGATTTCCGCGGCTTCGCCCTGCCAGAAGCGCGGCTCGCCCGCTTTCGCCTTGAGCACCCTGACGCCGATCCCGCGCGTGATCTCGATGCCTGGCACGCCTTCGAGACCACATATCCACGCACCTTTGCTGCCATGTATCAGTTCTGGTGCGTCAACTCCCGGCCGCATGCAGCTTGAGGCCTGCGAAGATCGTTTGATTGACCGGCACATCTAGCTCGTCCTGCGCAGCCAGACGCACCACCGCCCCGTTGAGCCAATCGACTTCCAGTGGCTTGTGGTGGGTGATGTCGTAATGCATCGACGAGGTCATGGTCGGTGGCACTTTCATGAACACCCGCACGGGCTCGGCCTTAAAATCGTCGGGCAGCATTACGCCACGCGCCTCGGCAAGTGTCAGCACTTCGCGGGCACAGCGGATCAGCACCTCGCGGCAGACCGGATCCTCGCGGATCGGGCCTATGGCGCAGCGCGTCAGCGCGGTCATACCGTTATGGGCGCAGAGGCCAGTAAACTTAATCCATAATGCCGCCTCAATATCGGTGCTCAGCTCGACATCCAGGCCAGCCTTGGCACAGGCCTCCGTAATCACGCGGGCGCGTGTTGACTCGCTGCCGTCGCGCTCACCAATCTGCAGCTTGGCGCCGGGCGTCGAGTGGACGATGTGTCCGGGCTCCTCGATCAGCGAAAGTATGTAGATGACGCCACCGAGCACATGCTCGGGCCCGACGATGGCGGCCAGCCGATCCTCGTTCTCGACTCCGTTTTGCAAGGAGATGACCGCGGTGTCCGGTCCCAGCATTTGCTTGGCAAGCTCACCCGCGGCCTCTGTCTGATCGCTCTTGACGCAAACGAACACCACATCCACTGACCCGACACCATCGGCATCCGGACGCACATCGACCTCAGTCAGATCGACATCTCCGAGCTGGCTCGTCAGCCGTAAGCCCGAAGTCTGCATGGCGGCGAGATGTGGCCCGCGCTGGATAAACGTCACCCGTTCCCCCGAGGCCTGTAACCGTGCTCCCACAAACCCGCCGACCCCGCCGGCCCCAATAAACGCTACGTGCATGATGATTCCTTCCCTTTTTCGGACCAGTGCAACGTTGCCACGAGTTTACGCTGACCGGACGGCGGCGAGAACCTCCATTGCTGGGACCCAGCCTGGATATTAATGGGATATGATACCTAGTTCTGGCAGGTGCACCGCCATCGACTCCAGAGGGGAATAAGTATGATGTCCCTCTGGTAAAACAACGATTAGCTGGCTACTCTCATACGCGTCGAGGCATAGCACAAGTTCCGATCAAACGCGCCCCAACAAGACCAACTCACGACCGGCCACACGACGCGAGTGAATGTCGTGGAATCCGAGTCTATCGTAAAAGGCTCGGTTAGCGACCTTCGCACCCGTGACAACGTGGCAACGCGGGGCTTTGGTAAGAAAGGCTTTGATCAGGGCGCGACCAAGACCCCTCCCCTGTGCGCATGGCGCAACATTGATATGGAAATGCGCCGGGTAGATCCCGTAGAGATCGGCGAAGGCGCGGATATAGAATATGTCGTCGGCCAACACGATACTGTCATGGCAGCCCATCAGATAACCGACGACCGGCCCTTCGCCAGCCAACAGAATCAGCTCTCGACAAATTCTTAGATAGTACCCTGTCCATCGCTCGTAATAGGTGGCACCCGCCAAGGTGCCAGCAGTAACATCGAAGATCTGGCGAATGTCGACTGCCGCCGCGGCTTGTTCGGCCGACGAAAGAGATGGCAGAGACCTTAGCAACACCACGCCGACCCCGACCGCAAGCCTATGGTGAGCAAGCGTCCATCAGCCCCCCCACCAAGGATCACCCTGCCGCCAGCCACCGCAGGCGACTGCATCCTTAAAAGGCGGAAACCGATGAACACAAAAGCTATCCACCATCAAAATATGTTTGGGTTTCCTATGCAGTAATGCTCACTGGCAAGCGCCAACAAATAATAATACCATCGCAACCACACCACCTGAGTGCGCAATAGTCCTAAACCATGGTACTTTCAACGTATAAAACAATGCGTGAGCGGTTCTGCACCAAAAGAACAGTGCGGCTCCAAAGACAGTCATGGGTGTGCTAATTGAAGCGACCTGGGTTACCAGAATCAAACAAGCAAATGGTACTAAATTCTCTACCATATTGCTGTGTGCCCTCTTTAGCCGCCCGGACCAAGCCGGAACAGGTGCCGGATTTTCCGGATACCCCACTAAATCCGTTATTCCCCAACTCATTACTCTTGCAATAACGTACGGGAATGCCATCAACACGCAGAGGGCGGCACTCATAGCTAGATAACACAATTCAACATTCATATTATATTCCCTTCACCATCCACTTTTCTCTTCAATAACAACTTCTTATACATCATCTCAACAAGATTTATCTTCAAAACCCTACCTCTAGTTCTCATATCCCCCTCCTTCCAATAACTAGCAATCTCCTTATCCGACATTCCCCGGATGACCACTTGCGGTCGCTTGTAGCTTAGCAAATATGACGGTCGAAGGCGATTCCGGTCCTGATCCGGCAGTCTGCATGGCGAGCTCCCCTCTTCGTCGAGCCGATTTGGCGATCAAAAGCCCGGCCAGTGACCTTTTCGCGCTGTGAGAGCGTACCCCGGCGCGCGCCGCACATACCTGTCCGGTCGAGCGATCGATGCTACTGGATCGGCCGCTGTCATGGCGGCAATGGTGCTGGTCGCCATATTTGGCCTTCCATTTGTAGAACGTCGTCGGGCTGATGCCGTGCTCGCGGCAGACCTCCGCCGTCTTCAGGCCACGCTCCTGCTCAGCCAAAATCGCGATGATCTGTTCCT
>JASLYQ010000012.1 GCA_030739735.1 Alphaproteobacteria bacterium
TCTGGACTGGCGGCGGACGGTCGGTGAGGGTGAGAGCGACGACAATTTGATTCTCTCGTCGCCGGTCGTCGCCGACGGGCGCGTTTTTTTGCTTGATGCGGAATCGACGGTGGTTGCGGTGTCGCTGGCTGAGGGTTCGCCCGCCTGGCGGCGCGAGCTGATTCCCGAAGATGAGGAAGACGAAGCGAGCCTCGGTGGCGGTGTTGCCTATGCCAACGGCGTGGTCTATGCCACCACGGCGTACGGACAAGTGGTCGCGCTCAGTGCCAGCGAGGGCAGAGACGTCTGGTCATTCGAGATCGGCGTGCCGCTGCGTGCCGCGCCCGCGGTTGCCGATGGCCGCGTCTTCGTGACGACCTTCGACAATCGTCTCTTCGCGCTCGATGCTGGCAATGGCAGCTTGTTATGGACCCATGAAGGCATTAGCGAATCTGCTGGCTTGCTGGGCAGTGCTGTGCCTGCGGTAAGCGGCGATCTGGTAGTTGCCTCCTATTCCTCCGGCGAAGTTGTAGCGCTACGCGTTGAGAACGGCCGGCTGGCTTGGTCCGATTCGCTCGTCTTCCGGGGACGCTTAGGATCGCGTACCGATCTCAGCGATATCGATGCCGATCCGGTGATCGACCGTGGCCTAGTCATCGTAATCAGCCAAAGTGGCCGGCTGGTGGCGATCAACTTGCGGTCGGGTCTGCGCGATTGGGAGCGCGAGGTGCCGAGTGCGCAAACCCCCTGGGTGGCCGGTGACTTCATCTTTGTTGTCACCACGGATGCGCAGATCGCCTGTCTGCGGCGGAGAGACGGGGGAATTCGCTGGGTTACCGGGCTGCCACGCTACACTAATCCGGAGGAGCGCGAGGGCTCGATTGTCTGGAGCGGTCCGGTGCTGGCCGGCGACCGACTGGTCGTGGTCGGTAGTGAGGGTGATGCCGTGGCAATCTCGCCCTATACCGGCGAAGTGCTCGGGCGCCAGCTCCTGCCGGAGGGGGTGCGCGTGTCGCCTGTGGTGGCGGATCGCACGCTCTATCTGCTCACCACGGGGGCCGATCTGCTGGCGCTACGTTAGCGCGCATTATGACGGTTACCGTTGCCATTGTCGGTCGGCCAAATGTGGGCAAGTCCACCCTTTTCAATCGCCTCGTCGGACGCCATGCGGCCTTGGTTAATGACCGGTCGGGGGTGACACGTGACTGGCGCGAGGGTGAGGCGAGTCTGGGTCCGGCACGGTTTCGCGTCATTGATACGGCGGGCCTCGAAAACGCCGACGCAGAGAGCCTAGAGGGGCGCATGCTGGTCAGCACCGAGACCGTGCTGGGCGAGGTCGACCTGGTGCTGATGGTGACCGATGCCCGTGCCGGACTGACCTCGCATGATCGCCACTTCGCCGATTGGCTGCGCCGCCACGACAAGCCGGTACGGCTGCTGGTCAACAAGGTTGAAGGCAAGGCGGCCGAGGCGAGTGTCGCTGAGGCGTGGGCACTCGGGCTTGGCGAGCCGGTAGCGATCTCGGCCGAACACGGCGAGGGCCTAGGCGAGCTTTACGAGGCTCTAGTTGGGGCCTTGCCTGTGCTTGAGGTGGACGCGGCCGAGGCGGAAGACGATGGCGGGGAAGGACCCCTGCGCATCGCTGTGGTCGGCCGGCCGAATGTCGGTAAATCAACGCTGATCAATCGCTTGCTCGGTGGCGAGCGGCTGCTGGTCGGGCCGGAAGCTGGCATCACCCGTGATGCGATCGAGATACCCTGGCGTTGGCAGGACCGCGATGTGGTGCTGGTCGATACTGCGGGTATGCGTCGGCGTGCCCGTGTCGTCGAGGCCTTGGAGCGGCTCTCGGTCGCCGATTCCCTGCGCGCCGTTCGGGTCTGCCATGTCGCCATGCTTGTGGTCGATGTGATGCGCCAGCTTGAGCGGCAAGACCTATCGATTGCCTCGACCATCGCTAATGAAGGGCGGGCGCTACTTATTGCCGCCAACAAGTGGGATCTCGTTGAGCACCCCGATATTGTCCGCCGCCAGCTCGCTGAACAGGTCGAGGCCGCCCTGCCGCAATTGCGTGGTCTGCGCGCGGTGCCGATATCGGCTCGTACCGGTGATGGACTCGATAGCCTCGTCAAGACCGCGTTCGCGGCGCGCGAGGTTTGGGCCAGGCGGCTGCCTACCGCCAAGCTCAATCAATGGCTGGAGGAAGTGCTAGCCCATCACCCGCCGCCCATGGATAAGGGCAAGCGGGTAAAGATGCGATACCTGACCCAGGTTTCAGCCCGTCCGCCGACCTTCGCACTGTTCGTCAACCGCCCCAAAGGCGTGTCCGAGTCCTATCGCCGCTATCTCGTGAACGAGCTACGTGCCGCCTTCTATCTCACCGGGACGCCGATCCGCCTACATTTTCGCGCCGGCAAAAACCCTTACGTCACTGCGCCTTGACCACGTCACCGTTGTGCTCACAGTCGGGGCCGGCGAGGGCGAGGAAGGCATCGGTGACGGCGTCGGGTGTCAGTAACGTCTCCGGGTCCTCTCCAGGCATGGCTTTGGCACGCATGGCGGTGCGCACCTTGCCAGGATCCAGAGCGTTGACGCGGACCTTGCTCTTGGCGACTTCGGCGGCATAGATGCGCACCAGCGCTTCTAGTCCTGCCTTGGCAACAGCATAGGCCCCCCAATAGGCACGTGGCCGCGAAGCTACGCCCGAGGTTACGAAGATAGCGCGGCCGGCGTTGGCAGCACGCAATAGCGCGTCGGTGGCACGGATCAGGCGCCAGTTGGCGCTGAGATCGACCTCGAGCACCCGATCCCAGGCGCGTGGCTCGATATGGGAGAGGGGACTGAGATCGCCGAGCAAGGCGGCATTGCCCACCAGCACATCAAGGTGGCCATAGCGCTCGGCGATGGTGCCACCCAGTCGGTCGACGGCCTCGCCATTGGTGATGTCAAGAGGCACCAGGGTGGGGGCACAACCGCTGACTGCGCGGATGCGCTCGTCGAGGGTCGTCAGTCCTTTGTCGTCCCGCGCTACGGCGATAACATGGGCGCCTTCTACAGCGAAGCGCTCTGCCACCGCCGCGCCGATGCCGCGTGAGGCGCCGGTAATCAAGACGATGCGTCCGTCAAAGCCTGGCAATCAGGTGCCCTCGGCAAGTAGAGACAGTTGAGAGGACCCCTCGCCGCCGTCGCGATCGACCAGCGGAATCGGATATTCACCGGTGAAACAGGCATCGCAGAATTGTGGCTGCTGGTCATCGCGCGAGGCCTTGCCCATGGCGCGATAGAGCCCGTCGATGGTGATGTAGCGCACTGAATCGGCGCCGATGTGCGTCGCCATTGCGTCTATTCCCATTTGTGAGGCCAGCAAGTCCTCGCGCTTCGGCGTATCGACACCGTAGAAACAGGAAAACGTCGTTGGCGGGCTAGCAATGCGCATATGCACTTCTGCGGCGCCGGCCTCGCGCACCATCTGCACAATCTTGGTCGAGGTGGTGCCTCGCACAATCGAATCATCGACCAAGACCACCCGCTTGCCCGCCAACGTGGCGCGATTGGCATTGTGCTTGAGCTTAACCCCGAGATGGCGGATCGAATCCGTCGGCTCGATGAACGTGCGTCCGACATAGTGGTTGCGGATGATGCCGAGCTCGAAGGGCACACCCGCCTCCTCGGCGTAGCCGATGGCCGCAGGCACCCCGGAATCCGGCACCGGCACGACGAGATCGCAGGGCACGCCGCTCTCGCGTGCCAACTCTGCGCCGATGCGCTTACGTGCGCTATAGACGCTGCGGCCCTCGACGACGCTGTCGGGGCGCGAGAAATAGATGTATTCGAAGATACAGAACTGCGAGCGCGCAGAGCCGAACGGCTTGGTGCTGCGAATGCCGGCTTTGTCGATCACCACCACCTCGCCCGGCTCGACATCGCGCACGACCGTGGCGCCGATGATATCGAGGGCGCAGCTCTCGGAGGCGAGGACGGTGCCACCGTCGAGCGCGCCGATCGTGAGCGGCCGTACGCCGCAGTGATCGCGCACCCCGATCATCGCCTGGTCGGTGAGTATGATCAGGGAGTATGCGCCCTGGAGCTGGCGTAGCGCATCGACTAGGCGGGTCATAAAACCGCTGGCTAGGCTGGTGGCGATCAAGTGGACGATGACCTCGGAGTCCATGGTCGACTGGAAGATGCAGCCGCGTTGAACCAGTTGGCGCCGCACTTCGAGCGCGTTGGTCAGATTGCCGTTGTGGGCGATGGCGAGACCGCCACCGGCCAGGTCTGCGAAGATCGGCTGCACGTTGCGCAACACGGTATCGCCCTGTGTGGAATAGCGGTTGTGCCCGATAGCGCTGTCGCCTTGGAGCTGGGTTATCACGGCCGGATCGGAAAAAATGTCGCCGACATGCCCCATGCCGCGGTGGGCGTGGAAGACGCGGCCATCGTAGCTAACGATGCCGGAGGCTTCCTGGCCGCGGTGCTGCAGGGCATGTAGGCCCAATGCCGTGTGGGCACCGGCCTCAGGATGGCCGTAAACGCCGAATATTCCACACTTTTCTCTGAGCTTGTTGTCATCCCAGGGATGATGCGGGGCCACGGGTCGCCCTCTACTAGTTGGAGTCCGCGCCCGTCTCGGGCACGGTACCCGCGGGCGCTGGTGTTTCGGGCGTGGTCTCGTCGCTGGTGCCCTCGATGGCGCGCTCCATCTGTGTGCGCACCTCGTTGCTATAGCCCGGATCCTCGGCCGGGGTGTCTGCCGTTGCTATAGGCGGCCGTGCCAGCTCCTCTGGCGTAGCCGGCAAAATATCGTGGACTGGGAATTCCCACTCTTCAGGGATGAATGCGACGATCTGCCGCGCCGTATATTCGATCAAGGGTAGACTGCGGGCGCTTTCTAGCCAATCGGGGCGTGTATCCTCTTCTTCGTTCCAGATCAGCTTCTCGCCGCCGATGAAGGCCACGGCCACGACGATGACGCCGCGGGCGATGCCGAATAGGAAGCCGAGTGAGCGGTCGAGCGTGCTCAAGGCACTCGCCTTGACGTGGGCGACGACTAGGTGGATGGCGAGCCAAAAGATAACGAGGGAGCCAACGAACAGCCCAGCGCCGGTGGCAATATTGATGAGTAGCTCGTCTGGCAGATATTCGGCCACATGGGGGCGAGCGGCATCGAAAAAGTACACGGCAAACACTACCGAGCCCACCCAGCTGGCTATCGCCAGCACCTCGCGGACAAAACCGCGATGGAAGGCAAAGATCGCCGATACCAGAACGATGCCGGCAGCGAGCAAATCGATCCAGCCCAGCATTTCCATGATCCCCTGCCCGCTACGTTAAGTCTGACACGTCGGCAAGTTGCTGAACCATATCTGGCAGTCGCGCGATCTCGATGCAATCCATGCCGGCGGCAACGTTGCCGCGTGGCGGCCGCATGAGGGCCCGCGTGAAGCCCAGTTTCAACGCTTCTCTCAGCCTTGCTTCGGTATGCGTCACCGGTCTCACCTCTCCCGACAGGCCGACCTCGCCGAAGGCCACGGTCCGTTCCGGCAGCGGGCGGTCTCCCAGCGAGGAAATCAGCGCCGCCACTACGGCCAGGTCCGCGGCCGGTTCCGACACCCGTAGCCCACCGGCGACGTTGAGATACACATCGTTTGCGCCCACGGCAAGTCCGCAGCGTGTTTCGAGGACCGCGAGGATCATCGCCAGGCGGGCCGAATCCCAGCCGACGACCGTCCGGCGTGGCGTTCCCAGCGGCGACGGCGAGACCAGGGCCTCGATCTCGACCAGCAGGGGCCGGGTGCCTTCCATGCCCGCGAAGACGGCGGCGCCGCTGACCGGCGTCTCGCGCTCGGCCAGGAACAAGGCGGATGGATTGCTGACCTCGCCGAGGCCCGCATCGGTCATCTCGAAAACACCAATCTCGTCTGTGGCGCCGAAGCGATTCTTCACAGCGCGCAGAATGCGGAATTGGTGGCTGCGCTCGCCCTCGAAATAAAGTACCGTGTCGACAATATGTTCGAGCACCCGCGGCCCCGCGATCTGGCCTTCCTTGGTAACGTGGCCGACCAGTAGCAGCACGGTGCCGCGGCGCTTGGCGAGACGGATTAGCTCCTGGGCGCTGGCCCGCACCTGGGCCACCGTGCCGGGTGCGGATTCAAGCGAGTCCACATACATGGTCTGGATCGAATCAATGATCAGCACATCCGGCGCATCGGCATCCAGGGTGGCGAGTAAGTCGCGCACGCTGGTTGCCGCCACCATGGACACGGGCGATTTGCTCAAGCCTAGCCGGCTCGCCCGCAACCGCACCTGGTCAGCTGATTCCTCGCCCGAGACATAGACGGCACTGGTGCCGCCGTCGGCCAAAGCGCCAGCCGCTTGCAACAGCAGCGTCGACTTGCCGATACCCGGATCGCCGCCGACCAGGATGGCGGAGCCGGCGACCAAGCCGCCACCGAACACGCGGTCGAGTTCGCCAATGCCGATAGCGCGGCGGGGTGTTCCCCGACTCGGTGCCGATAACGCCTCGAGTGCGAGCCGGGTGCCGCCACCGCTGCGGAGGCCCTTGGGCAGGTTTTCCACTGGGGCCTCCTCGACAAGCGTGTTCCAGGCCCCACAAGAATCGCACTGCCCAGCCCATTTCGCATGCACAGCGCCACAGGCTTGGCAGGTAGGGATGGAAGCGGCGCGTGCCATGGACTTAGGGCGCCCACACTTCCATCTGAATGGGGCGGTCGGCGCTGCCATGTGCGAATTGATCAACGAGGAGATTACCACTGTCCTTGATATCGGCGATGGCACCGGTCCAGATGATCTCGTCCTTGTAGAGCATGGCGACGCGGTCGGCGATGCGGCGTGCGCTGATCATACCGGGTGTGATCGAGAGCGCCATAGCGCCCAGGTCGCGCACGTATTTGGCGATCAGCGCATCGATGACGTCGGCCATGATTGGGTTGCGCTCGGTGGTAGCTACAAAGGCCAGGAAGACGCGATCGATTAGTGCCAGCTGGTTCATGCGGCAACCTCGTTTAGATAGGCTCGCGGCACGCGCTGACCGAGCCCGATCAACAATTCGTAGCCGATGGTTCCGGCCTCCGTGGCAAGCGTATCCAGTGTGCGCGCCCCCCCGATCAGGATGATCGCTGTGCCGATCCTAACTTGCTCCGGCGGCAGAGCGCTGACGTCCAGCGTGACAAGGTCCATAGACACCTGCCCCACCACCGGCAAAGGCGGCGACGCCGCGTCGCCGTCGGCGAGCATCGCGCTCGCTTGGTTGCCAAGAGCCCGCGGGAAGCCGTCTGCGTAGCCGATCGGAACTGTTGCGATCCGAGTCTTACCTGAGGCACGATATGCGGCACCGTAGCCAACGCTCTGCGGAGCGTCAATCTCGCGCAGCGCCACGATTCTTGCTTCGAGGCGCAGTACTTGCGCCATGGGATTGAGCTGCCCGGGTATCGGGTTGATACCGTAGAGCGCGGCCCCGGGACGCACCAGATCGAAAGTATATTCCGCACCGAGAAAGACACCCGAGGACGCGGCCAGACTGGCCGGCATGGCCGGCAGTCTGCGGCGCAACACGTGGAAACGGGCGAGTTGATCGCCGTTCATGGGATGGCCCGCCTCGTTGGCGCAGGCCAGGTGGCTCATCAGCAGCGTAGGTGTTAGCCGGGCAAGGCGCTCGGGCTGCTCGGCGAGTTGTGCGGCCTCGTCTGGTGATAACCCGAGCCGGGCCATGCCCGTATCGAGATGAATGACGGCGGGCAAGGCAGTGTCCATGCGGCGTGCTTGTTCATGCCAACGCTCGATGGCACCGAGATCGTTGAGTGCGGGCTGCAGCTTGGCAATGGCGAGCTCTGCCTCTGCTCCTTCGGGTGCGCCGTTGAGTACGCTGATGCGGACGTCCGGCAACAGGCCGCGCAGTGCCAAGCCTTCGTCGACGGTAGCGACGAAGAAATCCTCACAGCCGGTTGACGCTAACAGCGGGGCGATCTGTGCCACTCCTAGCCCATATGCATCGGCTTTGACTACGGCTCCGGCGCGCGAGCTGCTAGGAATCTTACGGTCGATCTTAAGCCAGTTTCGGCGGATTACCGCCAGATCAATGATTAGTTTGGCATCGGCAGGCGCATTGCCGCCTGTTGTCACAAGCTCTGCTCCGGCAGCCGGGTGGACTGGGCGTAGTTGGTGAAGCTTGTAGTCTCGGCCTCGAAACGAAGCTTGACGTTACCGATGGGCCCGTGGCGCTGCTTGGTAACGATAACATCAGCTAGCCCTCTGGCTGATTCGAAGCGCTGTTGCCAGGAATCGTAACGCTGGTCGAAACGCTCGCTCGATTCTTCCTGGCGCTGCTGCGGCTCGGCGCGCTCCAGATAGTATTCGTCACGATAGATGAACATGACCACGTCCGCGTCCTGCTCGATGGTGCCAGATTCGCGCAGGTCTGAGAGCTGCGGCCGCTTGTCCTCGCGCTGTTCGACCGCGCGGCTGAGCTGCGACAGCGCGACCACCGGCAGGTCGAGCTCCTTGGCCAGGGCTTTCAGGCCCTGAGTGATCTCGGAGATTTCCTGTACGCGGTTATCGTGGCGCCGGTTGGGGCGCATGAGCTGCAGATAGTCGATGACCAGCAGCGATAACCCGTGGGTGCGCTTGAGGCGGCGCGCACGGGTGCGCAACGCGGCGACACTGAGCGCCGGCGTGTCGTCGATGAACATCGGCGCTGAGGAGAGCTCGCGGCTCGCCTTAACCAGCTGCATGAACTCGTCGTTAGACATCTTGCCGCGGCGGATATGGTCCGAGCGGATGCCTGAAGCTTCGGCGAGAATGCGCCCCGCCAACTGCTCGGCCGACATCTCTAGCGAGAAGAAGCCGACTACGGCGCCATGGACCACTTCCAGCTTGCTGCTGGTGCCGGGCTCGGCGCGGTAGCTCCTGGCGGCGTGAAAGGCGATATTGGTAGCGAGCGCCGTCTTGCCCATCGACGGCCGCCCGGCCAGGATCAGCAGGTCCGACGGGTGCAGGCCGCCAAGCAGATTGTCGAGGTCGATCAGGCCCGTGGCCACGCCCGAGAGCTGGCCGTCGCGCTTGTAGGCGGCCTCTGCGCTGGCCACCGCCTCGGTCAGGGCGCTGGAGAAGGGCTTGAAGCCGCCTTCGTCGTGGCCGGTCTCAGCGAGCTCGTAGAGACGCGATTCGGCGGTCTCAATCAGCGACCCGGCACTGTCCTCGACGCGCGGGTCGTAGGCCACGTTAACCACGTCCTCCCCGATATGGATGAGGCTGCGGCGGACGCTCAAGTCGCGTATTACCTGGCCGTAATCGCGTGCGTTGATAATGCTTGCCGCCGCCCCGGCCAGTCGCGCGAGGTACTGTGTACCGCCAATATCGGCGAGTGCCTCGTCCGCATCGAAATAGGACTTCAGCGTAACCGGGTTGGCGATTTGGCCGCGGACGATGAGGTCGCGCGCGGCCTCGTAGATGCGCGCATGCACCGGTACGTAGAAATGCTCAGGCTCGAGAAAAACCGAGACCGGATCGTAAGCAGCATTATCGATCAGCAGCGCTCCGAGCAGCGCCTGCTCAGCCTCTATGTTCTGCGGGAGGCTACGCGTGCCGAGCATGCCTGCAGCGCCTGCGGACTCGGTCTCGTCGGGTGCCAAGGGATGCGGATCCATGCCTAAAGTCTTACTCCAGTCTCCCGCCGTAACAAATGAAGAATCCTGTGGGTAAAAGAGAAACGCGGGGAAAACTCAAACCGGTCGAGTGCGAACGCCGCAACAGCGGGGTCTCCTTCCACCGATCAGGTTGGCGATCATGCGCGTGGTGAGGGCACTCCGGATAAGGCTGAGGTGGCCGCAGTCATAGAAAACCGTGTTGTGATGCGGCGAGCGGCTTACGGCGGGCCTAGAATCGCAGAGTACCGGCCGGTCTCAATCCATTCGTGCTCCAGCGTTTCACCGAGGCCGGGGAGAGATCGGTTGATATTGGCGGTCAGACGCCGGATGCGCCGGTAGTTGGGTGGCGCCCCTAGGCCGGCGAACGTGACCTCTGTGCTCAGGCGCAGGCCGTCGCCCATCGGCGCCAGCTGTATAGCGTGGTCTGCCGACAACGACCGGCCGACTCAGCGCTATGCCTTCACCAGGGCGCCATTTCAGTCGCCACCGTGTGCCCTCCGCTGATTGCGCCCTCCGCAAGATATTGCAACAGTCAGGGTGCTCGGCGCAGCCTTCCACAAGCTAGGCGTGGCGTAAGGCATAATCGAACCAGCCGAGATGATATTGGCATTGTCGAAGGAGATTGCCGTGCGAGGCTCACGCCAGCCGATCAGCCTCACCTCGTGGTTGTCGAGCTGAAGCTGGAGTGCGCGGTAGGTGCCGACGATATCGGCACCGAGTACCGTGACATATGGTCAAGCCCTACCTAGCTGCGATACCGTGGTCGTTGCTGCGACGCTGGCCGTTATGCAGATACGCGCGTGTCAACGGCACCGTATCCTGGCGCCGAGTCAGCTGGATCTGGTAGACCACCATTCCCAGGTGACGAAAGGAGGTCTCAGAGCCTCCTAAGTAGAACTCCCACATACGGCAAAACTTGTCATCATAAAGTTCCATAGCACGTTCACGGTTAGCCAGAAAATTTTTTCGCCACGCGCGCAGCGTATCCGCATAGTGGAGTCGCAGCACCTCTATGTCCGTGATGATCAAACCTGAACGCTCTATCGCTGTTACCACCTCTGACAGGGCTGGAATGTAACCACCGGGGAATATGTACTTGCGGATGAAGCTATCAGTGATGCTGGGACCGTCGGTACGGCCAATGGTGTGCAACAACGCCACGCCATCGGCTGAAAGGAGGTCTTTAAGTTTGGCAAAATATTCGTCGTAATAGTTGATTCCGACGTGCTCGAACATGCCAACGGAGACGATACGGTCGTAGAGGCCTTTGTCGTGGCGGTAATCCTCGAGCGCGAAGCTTAGCCGATCGTCAAGGCCCGCTTTGCGGGCCGCCACCTGGGCATAGCGATGCTGTTCGTTGGATAGAGTGAGGCCGCGCACCCGGACGTTTCCTTGGCGCGCGAGGTAAGCCGCTAGGCCGCCCCAGCCACAGCCTATATCAAGAACTTTCTGTCCAGGTGCCAGTAGTAACTTGTCGACAATCAATTGCATCTTGGCACGTTGCGCTTCCTCTAGGTCCAGGCCAGGTTCGGCGAAATAGGCACAGGAATATTGCCGCTGAGGATCAAGAAAGAGTTCATATAGCGCGTCCGACAAATCGTAGTGGTGGGCCACATTGCGGCGTGCGCGGAGCGGCGAATTATGCTGCATGAAGCGCCGCGTCCATAACCCGAGGTGCTTAAAACACGTGTACAGGCGGGGCAGATGGCCAAGCCCGATATTCAGGGCGGCGATATCAAGGAAATCGTAAAGCTCGCCGTTTTCGACGCTGAGTAGGCCGTCCATGTAGGATTCGGCGGCGCCGAGGCTGGGATTGCACGCGATACGCCGGCCTACCGCCGTGTTATGCAGGCGTATCGTTACGTTTGGTCCAGGCTCGCCGCCGTAAACTTCGCTGCGCCCATCCGCATAGTGCACCGTTAGCCGGCCGCACCGGATAAGCCTGGTGAAAAACGCTTCCACCAACATGGTTTCCCTCCGCCAAGGGTGCACCGGGCATCGAAACCGTTCGATCAACGCCCTCTGCAGCGCCTCGCATCAGTTCGATCGACATTATAATGAAGGCTGCGGCGTGCGCAAAATAGCCTTAGGTGCCAAGGTCTTCCTCGTCTTTGCCTTCGGCCGGTGAGTGGTCTTCCTCACCTTCGCCTTCGGTTTCGGCCGGCGAGCGGCCTGCCTCGTCGAAGACCTCCACCAGATCTCCGTCGCCCTCAGTCTCCGGCTCGTCGTCGTCCATAGCGGTGACGTCGATGCCTTTGGCTTGAAGCTTGGCTTCCTCTTCGGAGCGTGCGGCATTAACCATAACGCTGACGCTAACCTCGGGGTGCAGGGAGACCCGCGCCTCGTGCAGACCGAGTGTCTTGATCACCTTATCGAGGTGCACCTGGCGGCGCCCCACTGTGAACCCGGCCTCAGTAACCATGGCGGCGATGTCGCGGGCGTTGACCGAGCCATAGAGTTGGCCGGCCTCGCCGGCTTGGCGAACCATAACAACCGACAGGCCATCCATGCGCTTGGCAATGGATTCGGCCTCCTTGCGCGCCTCAAGATTATTGGCTTCCAGCTGGACACGTTGTATCTCGAAGCGTTCTCGGTTCTCGGTTGAAGCTCTCAAGGCCTTATTCTGTGGCAACAGATAGTTGCGCGCATAACCGTTCTTGACGGATACCAGATCGCCCATCTGGCCCAGCTTCTCGATATGTTCGAGCAGAATGAGTTCCATAGCGGTCGCCTCGCGCCTTGGATTACTTCACTAGATACGGTAGCAGTGCCAGGAAGCGCGCGCGCTTGATAGCCTGGGCTAGGCGGCGCTGCTTGGGTGCCGAGACCGCTGTGATGCGGCTGGGCATGATCTTGCCCCGCTCGGAGATGAAGCGCTGTAAGGTTTTGATATCGAGGTAGTCGATTTTCGGCGCATTGGGCCCCGAGAAGGGGCAGGTCTTACGGCGGCGGAAGAAGGGTCTGCGGGGCAGCGGTACGTGACGTGAGTCTGAGCGTTGCTGGGCCATCGCCTACGCCTTACTTTCGCTGGTTTTCGAAGAGTCGGCGTCGCTTGCCAACTTGTCCTTCTCCGACTTGGCCGGCTCATCGCTCGTGCTGCGTGAGCGGCGTTCCTCGCGCCGGCGCTCGTCGCGGGCTGAGCGCGTCTGCATCATCACCGATGGCTCCTCGTCCAAGGCGTCGACGCGCACGGTCAAATAGCGCAGGATGTCTTCACTAATGCGCATGATGCGCTCCATTTCTTGGACCGCTGCTGGTGGCGCATCCATTCGGAGCATGGTGTAGTGGCCCTTGCGGTTCTTCTTGATACGATAGGCCAGACCCTTGAGGCCCCAATATTCATGCTGGGCGATCTCGCCGCCGAACTCTGATATAATGCCCTGAAAGCGCTCGGTCAGCGCTTCGACTTCTTGCGCCGGAACATCTTGGCGCGCGATAAACACACTCTCGTAGAGCGGCATGAACGGCTCCTCAAAGTCGCACGGAGTGCGGGGTGGATCGCCTAGGGGATCCAGTAATTTTTGGCGCGCGCCAGGGTTCAGCGATTGCGCGCTAGAAAACGAGGCGCGCACTATAGCGATTTTGCTACCGGCTGCAAGCGTCTCAGGCTGGGTGCTTGACAGGGGCGTCAGCCCGGTTAGTTCTGGGCGCCGCAATTCACAGAGGGGACGGTCATGGCGCGAGCGTTCGTGTTTCCGGGTCAAGGCTCGCAGGCGGTGGGTATGGGGCGCGAGCTGCATGAGGCTTTCGCGGCGGCGCGCGAGGTCTATCAGGAAGTTGACGACGCCCTCGATCAGAACCTAACGCGGCTGATCTTTGAAGGGCCCGAGGACGAGCTGACGTTGACCGAGAACGCCCAACCGGCATTAATGGCAACCTCGCTCGCCGTGGTCCGTGTGATCGAGCGCGAAGGTGGCATTCCCCTATCTGACAAGGGCACCTTCGTGGCCGGGCATTCGCTGGGTGAATATTCTGCCCTCGCTGCTGCAGGGGCGATGGGCCTCGCCGATACGGCGCGGCTATTGCGCCGGCGCGGCCAGGCTATGCAGAGCGCGGTGCCGGTCGGCGAAGGCGCCATGGTGGCGGTGCTCGGCCTCGACCTCCAGGATGTGCGCGCCGTGGCCGAGAGTGCAGCTGCGGCGAGCGGCGGTGTCTGCGAGGTGGCCAATGACAATGCGCCGGGTCAAGTCGTCCTCAGCGGTGCTGCGGCTGCCGTAGCGCAGGCTGTGGCGCTGGCCTTCGAGCGCGGCGCGCGGCGTGCTATGGCGCTGCCGGTTGGCGCACCGTTTCACTGCTCCCTGCTGGCGCCTGCCGCTGAGGCTATGGCTGAGGCTCTCGCCGACGTCACCATTGCCGCCCCGGCGCCGACGCTGATCGCCAATGTCACAGCCGCCCCTGTGGCCGACCCCGAGGCCATACGTAAACTTCTGGTAGAGCAGGTGACCGGCCTGGTGCGCTGGCGTGAATGCGTGCTGAGGATGATGAAAAGCGATGTGGACACCTTGGTCGAGCTTGGCGCCGGCAAGGTGCTGGCCAATCTTACCCGGCGCATCGACAAGGCACTCAGCGGCATAGCCGTGCTGGCCCCGGCCGACGTCGAATCACTTATCGCTGCATAAGGAAGGGCCTATGTTTGACCTGACGGGAAAAGGCGCGTTGGTCACCGGCGCTTCGGGCGGAATTGGCGGTGCCATCGCTATGGCCTTACATGCCGCGGGGGCGCACGTGGCACTGTCTGGCACGCGGCGCCAGGCACTTGAGGTGCTGTCCGGCGCGCTCGGCGAGCGTGCGGAGGTGTTGCCCTGTGATCTCTCGGATGCCGAGGCAGTGGCGGTGTTGCCGGCTGCGGCCGACAGTGCGCTCGACGGCCTCGACATCGTGGTCAACAATGCTGGGCTGACCAGTGACATGCTGGTACTGCGCATGAAGGACGAGGACTGGAATCGCGTGCTCAGAATCAACCTCACCGCTAGCTTCCAGCTCTGCCGTGGCGCGCTCAGGGGCATGATGAAGCGGCGTTGGGGGCGCATCATCAACATCACTTCGATCGTCGGCGTCACCGGCAATCCGGGCCAGACCAACTATGCCGCCTCAAAGGCCGGTATGATCGGCTTCACGAAATCTCTTGCGGGAGAAGTCGCGGGACGTGGCATCACCGCGAACTGTGTTGCGCCTGGTTTCATCGATACCGCCATGACTCAGGTGCTCGACAAGGCCCAGCATGAACGGCTGCTGGCAGCGATCCCGGCAGCTCGCCTTGGCGCGCCCGACGATATCGCCGCTGCCGCGGTTTACCTAGCTTCACCCGAAGCCGCCTATGTCACGGGCCAGACCTTGCACGTGAACGGTGGCATGGCCATGATATAGAGCCAAAATCTGAAGCCACGCTCGTCTGGCAATGGCGAGTCAAGTATGCTACCACCCGGCGGCCGCGCGAGGCGCGGGGTTAGAGGAATTTTAGGAACGCTGAGGAGAGGTGTGCCATGAGTGACGGCAGCGACGTTGCCGATCGGGTCAAGAAGATTGTCGTTGAGCACCTCGGTATCGACGAGGCCAAGGTTACTGGGAGCGCCAGCCTGATGGACGACCTCGGGGCCGACAGCCTCGATGCGGTCGAACTCGTGATGGCTTTTGAGGAGGAGTTTGGCTGCGAGATTCCGGACGACGCCGCCGATAAGATTGTCACCATCCAGGACGCGATCGACTACATCAACCAGCAGGCCTGAGCCTGAGTGAGTGGCGGCCCGGGCAATGTTGAAACGGGCGGAAGGCGAGAACCCATGAGACGGGTTGTCGTTACCGGCATGGGCATGATCTCGCCGCTTGCGTGTGGCGTTGAGGCCACTTGGCGGCGCCTAGTCGCCGGCGAATCGGGTGTCTCAGCAATTCGCGGTTTCAAGACTGAGGACCTGAGCGCGCGCATTGCTGCTCAAGTGCCGCGCGAGGACGAGGCAGACGCCTTCAATCCGGACGATTTCATCGCGCCCAGAGAGCAGCGTAAGATGGACCCGTTCATCCACTACGCGATCGCCGCCGCTGCCCAAGCTGTGGAGCAGGCGCAGTGGACGCCAGAGAGCGAGGAAGAGCGCGAGCGCACAGGCGTGCTCATCGGCTCAGGCATCGGCGGCCTGCCGAGCATCGAGGCGGGGTCAGTGGTGCTACACGAGCGCGGCCCGCGGCGCCTCAGCCCCTTCTTCATCCCGAGTTGCCTGATCAATTTGGCGTCGGGCCACGTCTCCATCCGTTACGGCTTCAAGGGCCCAAACCATTCAGTGGTTACGGCCTGTTCGACAGGCGCCCATGCCATTGGCGACGCGGCACGCATGATCATGCTCGGCGACGCCGACGTCATGGTGGCGGGCGGTTCCGAGGCGGCAATCTCGCGTCTCGGCATCGCCGGCTTTGCAGCCGCGCGGGCACTATCAACCAATTTCAACGACGAGCCAGAGCGCGCCTCGCGCCCCTGGGATAAGGACCGCGATGGCTTTGTCATGGGCGAGGGAGCCGGCATCGTCGTGCTGGAAGAGTTCGAGCACGCCAAGGCGCGCGCCGCCACTATCTACGCTGAGTTCGCCGGCTACGGCATGTCGGGCGATGCCTACCATATCACGGCGCCGGCGCCCGATGGCAACGGCGGCTTCCGCTCCATGCGCGCGGCGCTGGCGAGTGCCGGTATGACTGTGGCCGATATCGACTACGTAAACGCCCACGGCACCTCGACCCCACTTGGTGACGAGATCGAACTCGGCGCCGTGAAGCGTCTGTTCGGCGAGGACGCCTATCGCATCTCCATGTCGTCGACCAAGTCGGCCGTCGGTCACTTACTAGGTGCCGCCGGCGCGGTGGAGGCAATCTACTCCATCCTTGCCATTGTCAACGATACCGTGCCGCCGACACTCAATCTCGACAATCCCTCCGAAGGCTGCGACATCGATCTGGTGCCGAAGGCGGCTAAGCAGCGCCCGGTGCGTGCGGCGCTGTCGAACTCCTTCGGCTTCGGGGGTACCAACGCCAGCCTGATCTTCCGCAAGGCGTCCTGAGCCCGGCGAGGCAGGCCAAGGCCATGCGCTTCTTCGGCGATCTTGTCTTCCTGATCCTGCTTCTCGCGGTGGTCGCGGTGGTGGGCGTTATTTGGCTGTCCGGCCACACCGAGCGCCCCGGGCCGCATGATGACGAGGCCCTGGTTGAGATTGCCCCGGGCAGCAGCATTGCCACCATCACCGACAGCTTGGAAACCGCCGGTGTTATCGACAATCCCAGTCTCTTTGCTATCGCCGCCCGTATTCTGGCCAGGGATGGCAGTCTCAAGGCTGGCGAATATGCCGTGCCGGCAGGCGAGAGCATGCGCGATGTCATCGCCCGTCTCTCGGAAGGCCGTGTGCTGACCCGCCGCGTTACTATTCCTGAGGGCTTGACCTCGGCCGAGATCGTGGCCCTGATGGCCGCAACGCCCACACTCCGGGGCGAGGTCACGGTAAGGCCACCTGAAGGCAGTCTGCTCCCCGAGACTTATCACTACAACAAGGGCGACACGCGCGATGCGGTGCTGGCGCGCATGACCGACGCCATGGCTATGATCCTCGCCGAGCTCTGGGAGACCCGCGCCGAAAACCTGCCCTTCACGACGCCAGAGGAGGCGGTGACTCTCGCCTCTATCGTGGAGAAGGAGGTGGGTGTGGCGGGTGAACATCGCCGCGTTGCCGGCGTTTTCGCCAATCGCCTGCGTCTCGGCATGCGCCTGCAGTCGGACCCGACCGTGATCTACGGCCTGACCAATGGTGCCGGCCCGCTCGGCCGTTCACTCACCCGCGCCGATCTTATCGCACCGCATCCCTACAACACCTACCTCATCGATGCCCTGCCGCCGTACCCCATCACCAACCCCGGCGCCACGGCAATTGCTGCTGTGCTCGACCCGCTGGAGACCGAAGATCTTTACTTCGTGGCCGACGGCAGCGGCAGTCACGCCTTTGCCCGTACCCTCGAAGAGCATAACCGCAATGCCGCCGCCTGGCGCCGTATCCGCGACGCCCAATAGGCGCCGGCTGATGGTCTCAAGCCCAGCAATATTTCTTCCACGCCATTCCGCTCCCCGGTGCCGGATATGCTCGATTGCACCCATCGACTCAATGTGCTCTCCGCCAGGTTTGCTTTTGCCCCAAGCGCCCGTAGTCTTCCGCTCCGCTTGACATTTCGTCCAGCAAGGGCCATCTCTCCGCCATTGATTGTCTCGCGATTGCGCGAAGCGCCGCTAGCGGCGCCACTTCCCGGGAACAATTTCACACAGTGATAACGTCGATTGGGCGCGCCCAGCTCGGCGCGTAAGGACACCCTCTTGACTGATAAGTACTTCTCAGCGCTCGGCTTGGCCGAGCCGCTGCAACGGGCGCTGAGCGCCAGAGATCACCACACTCCCACCCCTATTCAGGCCAAGGCTATTCCGGCTCTTCTCGACGGTAGGGACATATTGGGTATTGCCCAAACCGGTACCGGCAAGACCGCGGCCTTCGCCTTGCCCATTCTTGATACGCTGTCACGTAAGCGCTCAAGCGGCAGGCGACGGAATCCCCGCGCCCTGGTCCTTGCGCCGACGCGCGAGCTTGCCATCCAGATCGGCGAGGAGTTTCGTGCCTATGGGCAGCACCTGAAATTGCATCATGCCGTCGTCTTCGGCGGCGTCAGTCAGAAGCCGCAGGTCACGGCGCTTAAGCGCGGCGTCGATATCCTGGTCGCGACGCCGGGCCGCCTACTCGACCTTATGGGCCAGGGCCTGGTTTGTCTTGATCAGGTCGACCATTTTGTTCTCGACGAAGCTGACCGCATGCTCGACATGGGCTTCGTCCGCGACGTACGCCGCATTGTCGCGGTGCTGCCCGAGGCACGCCAGTCGCTGCTTTTCTCGGCCACCATGCCGCATGAAATTTCTCGATTGTCTGGCGACCTGCTCAACGAGCCGATGCGCATCGAAGTGGCGCCGCAGGCGACGCCCATCGAGCGCATCGCGCAACGCGTGTATCACGTCGATGCTGGGGCGAAGAAAGGTCTGCTTATAAAGATTCTCGGCGATCCTACCTTGACTCGCGTACTCGTTTTTGCGCGCACCAAGCACCGCGCTAACCGGGTTACCGAGCAGTTGACAAAAAGCGGCATCACGGCCGATGCTATTCATGGTAACAAGTCGCAAGGTGCCCGCCAGCGCGCCCTCAAGCGGTTCCGCGATGGTGAGGTGCGGGTGCTGGTGGCAACCGATATCGCGGCCCGCGGTATCGATGTCGACGAGGTCAGCCATGTCATCAACTACGAGCTGCCCAACGAGCCGGAAAGCTACGTGCATCGTATAGGACGGACGGCACGGGCTGGCGCCGACGGTATCGCCTTGTCGCTCTGTGACCGTGGCGAGCGGGCCTATCTCAAGGATATCGAGCGTTTGATTAACTGCCGGCTAGCGGTGGTCGGCGACAGCCCCGTCGAGAAAGTCGCGGAGGATCGGACCAAGGCGCGCTCGGCGCGGCAAAACCGGCGCCACGGCCCGGCCTCGGCACGCCACCGCAGGCGTAGCGGCAGTCGCCGGCGGGCGCCGGCAGCGGCGTAAGCCCAGCTCTGGTATTATCGCCGTCCACGATGCGAGAAGCATCTCTTAGACAGGCCTTTGTAGCGGCGGTAGCGTTTGCCACTGTGCCGTTCCTGGCCTTCGCGGCCGAGCCGGGCGAACGCTTCCGCCATTGCGCGGACTGCCCCGAGATGGTGGTGGTGCCGGCGGGCGAGTTCGTCATGGGCTCTCCCTCTGACGAGCCGGGGCACAGCGAGATCGAAGAGCCCAGGCACCGTGCCGCTATCCGCCGGCCGCTCGCCATCGGCCGCACCGAAGTCACCTATGCTGAATGGGATGCCTGCGCCGCCGACGGTGGTTGCAACGGTCTGTGCCTGGATGCTGCTGTCGGCGGTGCGCGTCCGGTGGTCCAGGTGAGCTGGAACGATGCCATCGCCTATACGGTCTGGCTCAGCAGCAAGGTGCGCGCGCGCTATCGTTTGATGAGCGAGACCGAGTGGGAATATGCGGCGAGAGCCGGCTCGACGGGCTCGTACCATTGGCAGGGGCGGCCTGTGCGCACGCCAATGTTGCGGCATGCCGCAACAATAGCACCCTCCCGGTTGTCTCTTATGCCGCCAATTCGTTCGGGCTGCACGACATGATTGGCAACGTGTCAGAATGGGTGCAGGACTGTTGGTTTACAGGCTATGAGGGTCTATCCGCCGACGGTTTACCACGTTCGCAATCACGCGGCGGCAATCCCATCGAGCCCACAGCGCACCTCTCGCGAGGCGGTTGCGGTAAGCGCGCCTATCGTGGCGGTGCCTGGGACAGTTCGCCAGCTGAGGCCCGCGCAGCGAGTCGCGCCGGCGCAGTGCGCGACTATCGCAGCGATGCGATCGGCTTTCGTGTAGCGACGACTGCGCTGGATTGATCAAAGAACTCGAAACCGGCGCAGCCCGCACCGTGCATGCTGTCACTCAAAATCAAGTCACGGCGCCTCGTGTATGGTCTCGCACTATCAAGTGAAATCACTGAGCGCTGGTATCAGTCGAGTGTTGCTAGGAACTCGAGCAAGGCGGCGTTAATCGCCTCGGGCGCTTCCTGCTGCACCCAGTGGCCGGCACCATCGATGATGCGGATGAGACGCATATCGTCGCATAGCTCGTCAACATTGGCATAGCCGTCGTGATTGTGCACGAAGCGGCGCACCACGTCTTCCGAGCCGGCGATAAAGGCACTTGGTTGGCGGATGCGCGCTGTACCTATCTCCGGCAAAGCGACGAAGTCCTTGTCCTGGTTGCGGTATCGGTTGATCGGACCGCGGAAGCCACCCGCCTCGAAATTTTCTACGAAATAGTCGAGGTCGTGCTCTGTCAGCCAGGCCGGGAGCGGATCCGGGTCGACCAGCGGACCGAGCATGGTGCTGTCCGGCTTGCGCTCGGTCCACGTGTGCGTTGGCGCTGCCTCGCCTGAGAGGGAGTAATAGATTTTGCGCAACGCCGTGCGCACATCGGCCTCGAATTCCGCCTCGGCTACGCCCTCTTCCTGAAAGTAGAGCTGGTAAAAGAATTTGTCCTTGTAAAGGCGCCGCCACAGCTCGATCAACGAAACCTCGCGGCGTCTGCGATACGGCACGCTCAGACAGGTCACGGCGGCAACCCTATCGGGGTGTAGGGCTGCAGTATTCCAGCAGATCGGTGCACCCCAATCGTGGCCCACCAGAATCGCCGTTTCTTCGCTTAAACGATCGATGAGGCCGACGATATCGGCCATCATATGCGCCATGTCGTACGACTCGACGCGGAGCGGCTTGGTGCTGCCGCCATAACCACGCATGTCGGGCACGGCGACGCGGTAGCCCGCTTCGGCGATAGGCCTGATCTGATGCCGCCAGGAGTACCAGAGCTCGGGCCAGCCATGCACCAGGATGACTAGCGGCCCTTCGCCGTCCTCAAGCGCCACGCGCAGGTGGATGCCGTTCGTGGCAAGGGTCTGGAAGAAGAATTCGTCCTGCATCAGTTGGCTCTATTCCATAAATCCCGGGCGATGACGACGTTCTGGATCTCGGTTGTGCCGTCAATGTATTGCGCCATCTTGGCACCGGCCAGGTGGCGCGGTAAGGGCGTGTCGTGGCAGAGACCGTTGGCACCAAGCGCTTGCATGCATTGGGCCAGACCGTCGAGCGCAACACGGGTGGCGAATTTCTTGGCGTGGGCGGCGGCGACAGTGACGTTCTCGCCGCGGTCGAGGGCGGCGGCGGCGTCATAGGCCATCAGGCGCGCGGCATGGGCGTTGGTGGCGACATCAGCGAGCTGCCATCGCAGGCCCTGAAAATCGGCTAACTTTTGCCCGAAGGCGGATTTGGCGGCCGTCGCGGCAACCGCAATATCGAGGCCGGCGCGCAGCATGCCCGCGCACATGGCGGCGACGTTGATGCGCGCGATATCGATGCCCGCCATGGCCGCCTTGAAGGCGCGTTCGGGCGGTAGCAATGCGGCGTCGTCGCCAACGCGGCAACCCTCGAAGCGAATGCCGCCCGTTCCCAGCGCGTGGCCGCCGAGCATGGCGTAGGCGTCCTCGCGTACCACGCCGGGGGTATAGGTGGGGACAAGGAAGCAGGCGATGCCACGCCAGTCGGCGCTCGTGCCGGTCTGGGCGTAGACGCTGAGCAAATCGGCACTCGCCGCGTTCGAGACCCAGCTCTTGGCACCGTCGAGCACCCAGTCGTCGCCGTCGCGCCGCGCGGCGCAAGCGATCGCTGCAGCGTCACTGCCGCCGCCCGGCTCGGTCAGTAGGAAGGCGCCGAGGGACTCGCCAGCCAGCACAGCCGGCAGCCAACGGGCACACTGTGCCTCTGAGCCGTTGCGGCTGATATTGCCGCCAAGATTGTTGTGCACGAGAAGCGACATGGCGAATGCGTAGTCCGCCGCCGCCAGGGTCTCCATGACCTCGGCCATGGCCACGACGCCAAGCCCGACGCCACCGTATTCCGGCGCGACCAGTAGGCCGCAGAGCCCTGCCTTGGCGGCGGCTGCGAATGCCTCGCGCGGATAGCGGCGCTCGTGCTCCCAGGCCGCAGCGTTGGGGACGATGACATTGGCGGCGAAGGCGCGGGCTGCGTCGAGCATGTGTCTTATGAACGGTTGCGCGCGCGGGGATGGGCAGCGCGGTAGGTGGCCTGCATCTGCTCACTCGCTACGGCGGTATAGCGCTGGGTGGTCGAGAGGCTGGCGTGGCCGAGTAGCTCCTGGATGGTGCGCAGATCGCCGCCAGCGCCGAGCAAGTGGGTAGCGAAGCTGTGGCGCAGCGCGTGGGGTGTTGCAGTCTCCGGTAGGCCGAGGAGCACCCTGGCGCGGCGCATCTGCCTTTGCGCGACACCGGGGTTAAGCCTGCCGCCGCGGGCGCCGACGAACAGCGGTGCCTCTGGCGTCACGGCGAAGGCTCGCGCGCCTAAATACGCGACGATGGCATCGCGCACGATGGGCAGCACCGGCACCAGACGCTGCTTGCCACCCTTGCCGTCGATGCGCAGCACTTCGGCCCCGGCCGTATCACCGCAGTTGAGCGCCAGCGCCTCGGCAATGCGCAAGCCGCAGCCGTATAGCAAAGTGAACAACGCCGCATCGCGGAGGCCCTGCCAATCGCCGCTGACTTCTGCGACAACGTCAGCGACCGCTTTGGCATCGCCCGGCGCCAGCGGCCGTGGCACGGCGCGAGGCTGCTTCGGCGTGCGCAATGTGCCAATCACCGAGTTGTGGACAAGGTCACGCTTGTCGAGATAGCGGAAAAAGCCACGAACGACGGACAGTGCCCGCGCGGTGGAGCTTTTCGCCCCGCCCGCCGAGGCTCGTCGTGCCAGCCAAGCGCGAAAGTCGGCGGCTTTGAGACTTGCTAGTTGATCGAGCCCCGGCGGTCCACCGAGATGCCTGACCAGGAAGGCGAGAAAGTTATCGAGATCGCGGTCGTAAGCGTCAAGCGTGTAGGCCGAGGAACGGCGCTCGTCCGCCAGCCAGCGCCGCCAACCGTCGCGCGCCGCGGCGAGTTCGGGGGCGAGGGGGGCGATGACGCGCGCCATCGCGGGCGATCTCTACTCTGCCGCCTCGGCGGATAGGATACTCTCGCCGGTCTTTTCCCAATCAGCGAGGAAGGCCGCTAGCCCCTTGTCGGTGAGCGGGTGTTGGGCAAGCTGGCGCAGCACTTTCGGTGGGATGGTGGCGACATCGGCGCCGAGCTTGGCTGCCTCCACCACATGCAGTGGGCTGCGGATCGAGGCCACTAGCACCTCGGTGGTCACCGTGTCGGGATAGGCCGCGTAGATGTCGCAGATATCGGCGATCAGTTGCATGCCGTCCTGGCCGAGATCGTCCAGCCGGCCGATGAAAGGCGAGATGAAGGTCGCACCGACCTTCGCTGCCAGCAAGGCCTGGGCCGGAGTGAAGCAGAGGGTGACGTTGACCATGGTGCCGTCGTCGCGCAGGCGCCGGCAGGCCTTCAGGCCGTTCCAGGTCAAGGGTACCTTGATGGCGATATTCGCCGCGACCTTGGCTAGGCGCCGGCCTTCGGCCACCATGCCATCGGCGTCCGTCGCCGTGACCTCGGCGCTCACCGGGCCGTCGACGAGCGAGCAAATCTCCTCGATTGCCGGGAAGAAGCTGCGTCCGGTCTTTGCTATAAGAGACGGATTGGTGGTGACGCCGTCGAGCAGGCCGGTCGCCGCCAGATCGCGAATCTCGTTAATGTCGGCGGTATCAATGAAGAACTTCATGGCGCCGTGTCCCCTCGCTGCTTCCCAGACCGAAGAGTCTAGCGAATGACAACGTCCGCTGCCAGCGTGGCGACGGTCCGGGTACTGCTACCGCTACCCCTGGTCGGAACCTACGACTATCGCCTTCCGGAAACCTTGGGCGTCGTGCCGGGAAGCTTCGTGAGCGTCCCTCTCGGCCCGCGCAGCGTTACCGGCGTGGTTTGGCGCGAGGGTGCGGGCGATGTCGTGGCAGAAAAGCTGCGCGATATCGAATCGGTTCTGTCGGCGCCGCCCATGGGAAAGCCCTTGCGCGATTTGGTAGATTGGGTAGCGGGCTATACTTTGGCGACGCGTGGGACCGTACTACGCATGGCGATGAGCGTGCCTGCGGCGCTTGAGCCGCCGCGCCTGGAGACTGTGCTGCGCCGCTCTGGCCGCGAGCCCGACCGCCTGACGCCCCAGCGCACGGCCGTCCTGCTGGTGCTCGGCGAGGGCGCGATGATAGCAAGCGCCTTGGCTCGTGCCGCGGGTGTCAGGGTCGGTGTGGTGCGCGGTCTGGTCAAGGCCGGCGCGCTACTGCCCGAGCAGCGGCGCAGTGAAAGCCGCTGGCAGCGGCCTGACCACACGCGCGCTGGGCCGGCGCTGTCGCCGCCGCAGGCTGCTGCCGCCGAAGCCTTGGTCGCCGACGTGGTGGAGCGGCGCTTCTCCACCTTCCTGCTCGATGGGGTCACCGGCTCGGGCAAGACGGAGGTCTATTTCGAGGCTATCGCTGCGGCGCTTGCCGCTGGCCGCCAGGCGCTGGTTCTGCTACCCGAGATAGGGCTAGGCGCACAATGGTTGGCGCGTTTTGCCGCGCGCTTCGGGGCACAGCCGGCACAGTGGCATTCCGATCTTGGCCAGACGACTCGGCGCGACACTTGGCGCGCCGTCGCCGAGGGCGAGGTAAAAGTGGTGGTCGGCGCACGCTCGGCCCTTTTCCTGCCCTTTCCCGACCTCGGCGTCATCGTCGTCGATGAGGAGCACGATGCGTCCTATAAGCAGGACGAGGGCGTGACCTACAATGCTCGCGACATGGCGGTAGTGCGAGCGCACTTCGAGAGCGTGCCGCTGGTCTTGGCCAGTGCCACCCCGGCGCTTGAGACGGTACACAACGTCGAGCGCGGTCGCTATCGGCGGCTGCTCCTGCCTGACCGGCACGGCGTCGCCGAACTACCCGACATTGCCGCAGTCGATCTCCGGCGGACACCGCCGTCGCGAGGGCATTGGCTGTCGCCGCCCTTGGTCGAAGGTTTGACGGAGACGCTGGCGCGCGGCGAGCAGGCGCTCTTGTTCCTCAATCGGCGTGGCTACGCGCCACTAACACTATGCCGCAGTTGCGGCCACCGTCTGGAGTGTCCCAACTGCTCAGCCTGGTTAGTCGAGCATCGCCTGACGCGCGAGTTGCGCTGTCACCATTGCGACCAGCGCATCGCCTTGCCGGAGGAATGCCCATCTTGCGGTACTAGTGATTCGCTGGCGGCCTGTGGGCCCGGCATCGAGCGCTTGGCGGAGGAGATGGCGACGCGCTTTCCTGATGCCCGCCTGGCGATCATGGCGAGTGATACGGTGCACGGGCCGGAAGCTGCAGCAACGCTCATCGACAGCGTTACGGCCGGCGAGGTCGACATTCTCGTGGGCACCCAGATGGTTACCAAAGGTCATCACTTTCCCGCGCTTACCCTGGTCGGTGTGGTTGATGCCGATCTCGGGTTGGCCGGCGGCGATCTGCGCGCGGCCGAGCGCACCTTTCAGCTTCTCTTCCAGGTTGCTGGTCGGGCTGGGCGTGCTGAGCGCGCCGGCCGCGTTTTGGTGCAGACCACAGCGCCGGAGCATCCCGTGATGCGGGCGCTGGTGGCTGCCGACAGGGACAGCTTTATCGCTAGCGAGATGGCCGAGCGCCGTGCCGCCGGCATGCCGCCGTTCGGCCGGCTAGCGGCGATAATCGTGTCGTCGACTGATGCCGAGGCCGCACGGGCCAGTGCCGCCGCCTTGCGCCGCGCAGCACCCGATACCAAAGGGATTAGTGTACTGGGCCCGGCGCCAGCGCCGCTCTCTCTGATCCGCGGCCGCTACCGCTTTCGGCTGTTGATAAGCGGTGGCGTATCGCCGCCCCTACAACCCTATCTGACGTGCTGGCTGGGCGCGGTAAAAGTGCCGTCGAGGGTAAGGGTCCAGGTCGATATCGACCCTTACGGCTTTTTATGACTCGCGGCGATGTTGCAAGCACAAAATAGGTGTGTTACCTAACGCCCGCCTCCGGGCGAAGCCACCGCCAGCCAATACGTTTACGGCTGGTTTTTCTTGTTTATCAAAGCCTTACTGCATCGTTGAGCAGTCTCTAGAGGGCATCCGTGGCGGAACAGGCATTCGGCGTCTCCGGTCTTGCCGGGCGTTATGCGACGGCGTTGTTCGAATTGGCGCGTGAGCGCGACGCGCTCGACGCCATCGCGGGCGATTTGGGCTCGCTTAAGGCCATGCTGGACGAAAGTGAGGCGCTGCGCCGGCTGGTGCTGAGCCCAGTCATCGCACGCGAGGATCAGGGCCGCGCCATGGTAGCTTTGGTCGAGCGCGCTGATCTCGGCGAGTTGACGGGCAACTTTGTCGGGCTACTGGCCAGCAATCGACGTCTTTTCGCGCTTGCCGACATGATTGCTGCCTACGAGATGCTGCTGGCCGCACATCGCGGCGAGGTCACCGCGGAAGTGCTTAGCGCCCGCCCGTTGAGCGAGGTTCAAACGGATGCCGTCGCCGCGGCGCTGAAGCGCGTCGTCGGCGGCGATGTAAGACTGACCACCAGCGTCGATGAATCGCTGCTTGGTGGACTTGTCGTGAAGCTCGGCTCGCAAATGGTCGACGCATCGCTCAAGGCCAAACTGCAATCCCTCGAGCTCGTCATGAAAGGAGCCGCATGATGGATATCCGCGTTGCAGAGATTTCGGAGATCCTGAAGCAGCAAATCGCAGACTTTGGGACCGAGGCCGAGGTTGCCGAGGTTGGTCAGGTATTGGCCGTCGGTGATGGCATCGCGCGCGTCTACGGTCTCGACAAGGTTCAAGCCGGTGAAATGGTCGAGTTTCCCGGCGGCATTCGCGGCATGGCACTCAACCTTGAAACAGATAATGTCGGCGTCGTCATCTTCGGCGACGACCGGACCATCCGCGAGGGCGACACAGTCAAGCGTACCGGCGCCATCGTCGACGTACCGGTGGGCAAGGGTCTGCTTGGGCGCGTGGTCGATGGTCTTGGCAATCCGATCGATGGCAAAGGCCCGATCGAAGGCGCCGAGCGCAGCCGCGTCGAAGTCAAGGCACCCGGCATCATCCCCCGTCAGTCGGTGCATGAGCCCATGCAATCTGGCCTCAAGGCCATCGATTCACTAGTGCCCATCGGCCGTGGCCAGCGCGAGCTGATCATCGGCGACCGCCAGACCGGTAAGACCGCTGTTGCCATCGACACCATCATTAATCAGAAATCGATCAATGCGGGCGACGACGAATCCGCCAAGCTCTACTGCATCTATGTTGCTGTGGGCCAGAAGCGCTCGACTGTGGCGCAGATCGTGAAGACCTTGGAAGATAACGGCGCCATGCCGTACTCCATCGTTGTTGCGGCCACAGCTTCCGATCCGGCGCCGCTGCAATTCCTGGCGCCCTATACCGGCTGCACCATGGGAGAGTACTTCCGCGACAATGGCATGCACTCGCTGATCATCTACGACGATCTGTCGAAGCAGGCCGTGGCTTATCGCCAGATGTCTCTGCTACTGCGCCGCCCGCCGGGACGCGAAGCCTATCCGGGCGACGTCTTCTACCTGCATTCGCGGCTGCTCGAGCGCGCGGCGAAGATGAACAAGGACGAGGGCGCCGGCTCGCTGACCGCGCTGCCCGTGATCGAGACCCAGGCCGGCGACGTCTCGGCTTATATTCCTACCAATGTGATCTCGATCACCGATGGCCAAATCTTCCTTGAGAGCGAACTCTTCTATCAGGGCATCCGCCCTGCCATTAACGTCGGTATCTCGGTCAGCCGTGTCGGCTCGGCGGCTCAGGTCAAGGCGATGAAGCAGGTCGCAGGGCGTATCAAGTTGGAGCTGGCGCAGTATCGCGAGATGGCGGCCTTCGCCCAGTTCGGCTCTGACCTCGATGCGGCGACCCAGCGCCTGCTCAATCGCGGCGCGCGGCTGACGGAGCTACTCAAGCAGAGTCAGTACTCGCCACTACCGGTGGAGGACCAGGTGGTATCGATCTTCGCCGGCGTGCGCGGCTATCTAGACAATATTGAGGTGAGCGACGTCACCCACTTTGCGGAGACGCTGCTGGCGCGCGTGCGGGCCGAGCATGGTGAGCTTCTGGCGACCATCCGGGACGAGGGCGAGCTGAGCGATGACAGCGACGCCAAGCTGACCTCGATCATGGACGATTTTGCCAAAACCTTCGCGTAAGAGCGGTCGCTGCGAGTAGAGAAACGATGGCCACGCTCAAAACCCTCCGCACCCGCATTAATAGCGTCTCGGCGACGCAGAAGATCACTAGCGCTATGAAGATGGTGGCGGCATCGAAGCTACGCCGTGCCCAGGAAGCGGCGGAGGCCGCGCGCCCCTACGCCGATCGCATGGAGCGCATGGCGCGCTCGCTAGCCGATTGCCTGGCCGATAACGAGACGGCGCTGTTGCGGGGCACCGGCAAGAGCGATACCCACCTGCTGGTGGTAGCGACCTCGGATCGCGGGCTTTGCGGCGGCTTTAACAGCTCTATCGTCCGCGCCGTGCGTGCGCGCATCGGCGAGTTGGAGAGCGAGGGCGCCGCGATCAAGCTGTTTCTCATCGGTCGCAAGGGTCGCGAGCAGTTGCAGCGGAACCACGGCTCGCAGATCGTCGAGACCCATGAGGACATGGGCATGCGTGGCGCCAGTTTCGGCGACGCGGCGGTTATCGCCGCCAACATCGCCAATCGCTTCGAGGTCGGCGAGTTCGATGTCTGTACCATCTACTACAATCACTTCAAGTCGGCGGTAAGCCAGGTGGTCACGCCGCTGCAACTGATTCCCTTCACCAGTGCGGATAGCGAGACTGACGGCGGCGTGCAAGCTCCCGACGCGGTCTACGAGTTCGAGCCTGGTGAGGAAGAGATTCTGGCTGACCTGTTGCCGCGCAACATTGCTGTACAAATCTTTCGTGCGCTGCTGGAGAACGCTGCCAGCGAGCAAGGCGCGCGGATGATGGCGATGGACAATGCGACGCGGAGTGCCGGCGAGATGATTGACAGCCTGACACTGACCTACAACCGTACTCGTCAGGCGGTCATCACCAAGGAACTTATCGAGATTATTTCCGGTGCCGAGGCGATCTAGCCTAAGCACCGTGACGTGGAGATCGGGAGCAAACCCATGAGTAACTCTGTCGGACGCATAACCCAGGTGATAGGCGCCGTGATTGATGTGCAGTTCGAAGGTGAACTGCCGTCAATCCTGAGTGCGTTAGAAACCGATAACCAGGGCAACCGCCTAGTGTTGGAAGTGGCCCAGCATCTGGGCGAGAATACGGTACGCACCGTGGCTATGGATTCCACCGAGGGCCTAGTCCGCGGTGCCGAGGTCCGCGACACGGGCCAACCCATACAGGTGCCCGTGGGCCGTGAGACGCTGGGCCGCATCATCAATGTCGTGGGCGAGCCGATCGACAACCGAGGCCCGATCAAGGTAAAGCAAACGGCGCCAATCCATGCCCCTGCGCCCGATTTCGTCGACCAGTCGACCGAGGCCGAGATTCTGACCACGGGCATCAAGGTCGTGGACCTGCTGGCGCCATATGCCAAGGGTGGCAAGATCGGCCTGTTCGGTGGTGCTGGCGTGGGCAAGACCGTGATCATCATGGAGCTGATCAACAACATCGCCAAGGCGCATGGCGGGTTCTCGGTGTTTGCCGGTGTGGGTGAGCGTACGCGTGAGGGTAACGATCTTTACCACGAAATGATTGAATCTGGCGTTATCGACCTCGATGGTGACGAATCCAAGGCGGCTCTGATTTACGGCCAGATGAACGAGCCGCCCGGCGCGCGTCAGCGCGTCGCACTGAGCGGCCTGACGGTGGCCGAGTATTTTCGTGACCAAGAAGGCCAGGACGTGCTCTTTTTCGTCGATAACATATTCCGTTTCACCCAGGCGGGCTCAGAAGTGTCGGCGCTGCTCGGCCGCATTCCGAGCGCGGTGGGTTATCAGCCGACACTGGCCACCGACATGGGCAACCTGCAGGAGCGCATCACCACCACCAACAAGGGCTCGATCACCTCGGTGCAGGCGATTTACGTTCCGGCAGACGATCTCACCGATCCAGCGCCGGCGACCTCGTTCAGCCATCTTGATGCGACCACGGTGTTGAGCCGCCAGATCGCCGAGCTCGGCATCTACCCCGCGGTCGACCCGCTCGATTCCACCTCGCGTATGCTCGATCCGCGCATCGTCGGCGAGGAGCATTACGCGGTGGCGCGCCGGGTGCAGGAGATTTTGCAGACCTATAAGTCGCTGCAGGACATCATCGCCATTCTGGGCATGGACGAGCTGTCGGAAGAGGATAAGCTCACCGTTGCCCGGGCACGCAAAATCCAGCGCTTCCTTTCGCAGCCCTTCTTCGTGGCTGAGGTCTTCACTGGTACCGCCGGTAAGCTAGTCTCGTTGGAAGACACCATCGCCGGCTTTAAGTCGATCTGTGACGGCGAATGCGACGACATGCCTGAGGCATCATTTTACATGGTCGGTGACCTTGACGAGGCGCGTGAAAAGACTAAGGAGATGGCGGCAGAGGCCGCCTGAGGCGCACAATATGGCGGATGCCGAAAATAAGGTAGCCTTCGAACTCGTTTCGCCCGAGAAGCTGCTGATCTCGCGCCAGGTAGACATGGTGGTGGTGCCGGGTGAAGAAGGTGACTTCGGCGTTCTTCCCGGCCACGCGTCAGTGATAGCAGGTCTGCGCGACTGGGTGCTCGAAATCCACGACGCCGGCGAGGTCAGCGACCGCTTGTTCCTCTCGCGCGGCTTCGCCGAAGTGACGCCTGAGCGTTGCACGGTGTTGGCTGAGGAGGCTTTGCTGCTCTCCGATATCGACAGCGCCGGCGCCGAAGCGTCCGTGACCCGCGCTGAGCGGGCGTTGGAAGACGCCGGCGATGATGAGGCGCGCGCGGAGGCTGAGACCAAACTGACCCGCGCCCAAGCACTCGTCGAGGCGTTGAGTTACTTTAAGACCGGCGTTTAATCTGTCCGCAAGCTTTCGATGATGGGTCGGAACTCCTCAATCACGGCCTCGTAGACGGCGCGCTTGAACGAGACTACCAGCTCGGGCAGGCGTTCGGGCTCGATCCAGCGCCAGTCCTCAAACTCGGGATGATGGGTTTCCAGATTCACGTCGGAATCCTGACCGAGAAAACGCATCGCGAACCATTTCTGCTTCTGACCGCGGTAGCGCCCACGCCAAGCTTTGCCCGAGATGGCTCGCGGCAGCTCGTAATGATGCCAGTCATCGCTCTCTCCGAGAATATCGACGGCTTGTACGCCGGTCTCCTCGGCCAGCTCGCGCAGCGCCGCGTTGTGTGGTGATTCCCCCTTGTTGATGCCGCCCTGGGGCATCTGCCAAGCTGACCGCCGCATGCCTTTGCGCCAGCCGACGAAGGTGCAACCCTGAGCATTCAGCAGCATCACGCCGACGCAGAGCCGGTAGGGGCGGTCGTCAGCGCTCATCCTGCGGCGGTCTGCGCTCGGCGCGCGAGCATGACCATCAGCGGTGCTAAGGCAACTTCGTAGGGCAGCAGGTTCGACAGAGGTGGTTGGCTAGGCAGCCCATAAGTGCGGCCGCAGCGGTAGCCCGCGACAGTGCCCACCTCATGCCTTCTTGTCGAAAAGCGCCACGCCCGTTAATAGGTCGAGCGCACGCTGCAACTGAAAGTCGATCAATCCGCTGTCCATGCCGGAGCGCGCCTCGGTCGGCGGTGCTTCGGCATCGGGCTCGGCTTCAACATCCACATCCCCCGACGTTCCCTCATCGGTCGGCTCGGCGTCGCCGTCCGCAGGAGCATCGAGAGCGCCGCGCAGGTCCGACTCGCGCCGCTGGTCACTGTCCTCCACCGCTTCGAGCAAGGTCCTCTCGACGGTGATATCGGGCTCAATGCCGGTCGCCTGGATCGAGCGCCCCGACGGCGTGTAATAGCGCGCTGTGGTTAAACGCATGGCGCCGTTGCCTGGCAGCGGAATGATCGTTTGCACCGAGCCCTTGCCGAAGGAGCGCGTGCCGAGCACCACCGCACGGCGATGGTCCTGCAGCGCACCCGCGACGATCTCAGAGGCCGATGCCGAACCGCTGTTGATCAGCACCACCATAGGCAGGCCGTCGGTCAGGTCGCCAAGCTCTGCATTATAGCGCTGGGCGCTGTCGCTGCGCCGCCCGCGCGTGGACACGATCTCGCCTTGGTCGAGGAAGCTGTCGGAAACCGAGATAGCCTGATCAAGCAGACCACCCGGATTGTTGCGCAGGTCGAGCACCAGGCCTTTCATCCGGTCGCCGATCTCGTGGCGCAGCTTGGCGATACCTTCCCTGAGCCCGTCCTGGGTTTGTTCGGTAAACGAGGTGATGCGCACATAGCCGACATCGTCTTCGCGGCGCCAGCGCACTGAGCGGATCTTGACCACGTTGCGGACCAGATGAACGTCGAATGGCGCCGGCTCGCTTTCGCGCAATACGGTAATGGTGATCTCGGAGTCAATTGGGCCGCGCATGCGCTCGACTGTTTCGGACAGGGTTAGACCGAGCACCTGTTCGCCATCGATATGGCTGATCATATCGCCTGAGAGAATACCCGCGCGTGAGGCTGGAGTGTCATCGATCGGCGAGACCACCTTGACCAGGCCGTTCTCCATCGTGACCTCGATGCCGAGCCCGCCGAACTCGCCGCGAGTTTGCACCTGCATGTCCTTGAAGTCACGTGGTGGCATGTAGCTCGAATGAGGATCGAGCGTCTGCAACATGCCCTCGACGGCGGCGCGGATCAACTCCTCGTCGGTCACTTCCTCGACAAATTCCGAGCGCACGCGCTCGAATACGTCGCCAAACAGGTTGAGCTGGCGATAGGTATCGGAATTGGCCGCCCAGGCGGCACTGGCGATACCCAGAAATGTAACAACGCCGGCACCGGCGATTAGCAACTTGCGGATCATCCACTGACCTTTCGTTCACCTGACGCGAGCCATGGGATCGGATCTATGGGTTCGCCGCCATGACGAATCTCGACATATAGAAGCGTAGGGCCATCGGAGGAAACCGCTACACTGCCGACAGGCTCTCCCGCTCCAAGCCATTGTCCGACCATGGCGTCAACACGGGAGAATCCAGCTAAGAGCGTATGATATCCGCCCGCATGCTGTACGATCAAGAGTTGCCCATAGTTGCGGAACGGGCCGGCGAAAACCACAGAGCCCGCGCGCGGGGCCACAACTTGGGCACCGGGGCGAACCTCAATGCGGATACCAAGACTAGCGCCACCCGCTGCGAGGGGCTCGCCGAAATGCTCGACCACTTGGCCATGGGTAGGATAGGGCAGGCTCGACCCAGGCGCTGCGGGTAGGGCGACCACCTTTGTTGGTGCCGCCGGGGCCAGGCTGGCGCCGGGCTCGGTAAGCGCGATGGTGGAAGGCTCATCCAGAGTTTCGCGCCTAGCCGCCTGTTCCACGGTGATGCGCTCGACCAGCGATTTTAGGTCCTCGGCTTTTGCCGCCAGCACCAGCATTTCCGCCGCCAGATCCCGGCGTTCGGCCACCATGGCCGCTTGCAGGCTTGACTTGCGCTCCAGCAAGTGGTGCAGCTGGGTCTGTTCGCTGTTGTAAAGGGCGTTGGCATCAGCGAGGTTTTGCTTAGCCTGGGCGCCTGCCAGCCGCAAGACCTCCAAGGCTCGCAGCTCCTCCGCTAGGGCGATGGAGCGGTGTTGGAGCTCCGGCACCACGCTATCGAGGAGGACGATGCTGCGCACTGTATTGGCCCACTCAGCAGGTCTTCCGAGCATTGCGCTCGGCGGGGTGCGAGCGACCCACGTCAGCGCTGCCAATGCCGATTCGAGGCCAGCGCGATGCCGGGTATAGGCGGCTTTGGCGGTCGTCTGTCGCGCTTCGATATCGGCCAGCGCGCGCTCGCTGTCACCGAGACGGGTCTCCTGCTCTTGGACGGCCGCGGCGGTGTTGATAAGCTGCCCGCGGATCGTCGCGATCTCGGCAGCGACCGCATGGGCCTCCCGGTCAAGCGCTGCCTCGCGCGCCCCTCCTTCTTCCAACGCGCGCTCGACGGCATCGAGGGTCCGGCCCGTGTTGCCGCTGCTCTCTTGTGTCAGGCCGTCTGTCGGCGCGGTGGAAACTGTCGCGGCTAGCGCCGCGGCGAGAAGCGGTCGACGCCGGCGCTCATCCTGCCGCACTGCGCTGGGGCTTAGGTGCGGCGAGGGCGAGCAGAGAATGCCCGGACATCTCGGCTGGCACTGCGAGGCCCATCATGGCAAGCACCGTCGGTGCGACATCCGCTAGGCTGCCGTCCTCAAGACCTTCCGCCGTGCCGCAGGCGAGCACCAGCGGTACTTTGTTAAGTGTATGCGCCGTATGAGGTTCACCGGTTTCCGGATCGCGCATTTGCTCGACATTGCCGTGGTCCGCTGTGACCAACAGCATGCCGCCGGCTTGCTGCACCGCCGTCTCGATACGGGCGAGGCATACGTCTACCGTTTCGACCGCGCGCTTGGCCGCGCTCATGTTGCCTGTGTGGCCGACCATGTCGGGGTTGGCGTAGTTGACCACCACCAGCTCGGCTTCGCCATTATCCAGTGTGGCCACCACAACGTCCGTCACCTCTGCCGCAGACATCTCCGGCTTGAGGTCGTAGGTCGGGACCTGCGGTGAGGGGATGAGAACGCGGCGTTCGCCTTCGTGCTCGTTCTCGCAACCGCCATCGAGAAAAAACGTCACATGGGCATATTTTTCGGTCTCGGCGACGCGCAGTTGTCGCAAGCCGGCGGCGGCGACGGTCTCGCCGAGGGTGCTGCTGAGGTCGAGCGGCGTGAATATGGTACCGAGTAGGGCATCGAGCGCCGCGGCATAACGGGTCATGCCGAGCGCTGCGGCGAAAGTGACGCGGTGACGCCGCACGAAGGCATCAAATTCCGGGTCGAGCAAGGCGGTCAGGATCTGGCGGACGCGGTCGGCACGAAAATTCGCCATCAGTATGCCGTCACCATCTGACATGGGCACCGCATCTGCGATCAGCGTTGGCAACACGAACTCGTCGCTCACACCCTTGGCGTAGTTGGCAGAAATTGCCGCTGCGGCAGTTTCCAAGCGGCGTCCCTCGGCCAGCACGTAGGCGTTGTAGGCAGTTTCAGTGCGTTGCCAACGCATGTCGCGATCCATGGCGTAATAGCGCCCGCACAGGCTGGTTAGCGAGACATCGGGCAGGTCTGCGATTTCGGCCTCGAATGCAGCGATAAAGCCGTCCGCGCTGCGTGGCGGTGTATCGCGGCCGTCGAGCAGCGCATGCGCACGCACCGGAATGCCGGCGGCAGACAGCGCCCGGGCAAGCACCACCATGTGGTCCTGATGGGAATGCACGCCGCCCGGCGAAAGCAGTCCGAACAGGTGACAAGCGCCGCCGCTTCGGTTGAGCTTGGTCATGAAATCCGTCAGCGCCGGCATGGTACAGAGAAATCCGTCTGCCACGGCCGCGTCAATGCGCGACAGATCCTGGAGGACTACACGCCCGGCGCCGATGTTCATGTGACCAACTTCGGAATTACCCATCTGGGCTGCGGGCAGACCGACGGCGATGGCCGAGGCGTCGAGCTGGCTGCAGGGGCGCGTCGCGCGCCAGCGGTCCCAGGTCGGCGTGGCACCCACGGCGATGGCATTGTCGCTGCTCGCGGTCCCATCACCCCAGCCGTCGAGAATACATAGAACGACAGGTGAGCTTGCCATGGCTACTGGGTGGCTATCTCGGGCAGCGGCATCGACCACATCTTTTCTAAATTGTAGAAGTCACGGACTTCTGGACGAAAGACATGAACGATGACATCGCCGGCGTCGATCAGCACCCAGTCACCTTGGGCCAGGCCCTCAGTGCCGACGGGTCTAAAACCGCTCTTCTTCAAGCACTCGACGAGATGTTCGGCGATCGCTACAACATGCCGATGGGAGCGGCCGCTGGCGATGATCATGGTATCGGTGATGGTTGTCTTGCCGACGAGGTCGATGACGGTCACGTCCTCAGCCTGGTCTTCCTCGAGCGAGCCGGTGGCAAGCAGGCGGACTGCTTCGGCACGCAAGGATTGGCTAGCTTCGCTTATGTTACGCTCCTCTTCTTAATTGCACCGTCGCTCCAGGTCCCGGCCTGCCGTATTGCCGTCGCCGAGAGAGGATCGAGGGCGCCGCCTACGAACGCCCATGCTGGCGCTGGCGCTCCGACCAGACTGGTAGCCTTTCTTGCAGGCTTGCGAAACCTCGCGAATCGCTTTGCTGCCGGTGACCTAAACGCTCTCAGAGAATAGGTCGGGCGGGCAAAAATCGCAACGGGGACAATGCGTAGCAACTCCGGCCAGCGGTGCCAGGCATGCAGTTGGGCCAGGTTGTCGGCGCCCATGATCCATACGAAACGGGCCTTCGGCAGGCGTCGGCGAAGGATGCGGACCGTATCATGTGAAAAGCGGGTTCCGAGGGCCGCTTCAATCGCCGTGACGCGGATCGGGCCATGGCCAGCGCAGCGTCGGGCCTGGGCCAGGCGTGCGGCCAACGGCGCCATCTCGCTGCTCCCTTTCAACGGGTTCTGCGGCGAGACCAGCCACCACACTTCATCGAGCCGCAACAGGCGCACGGCCCGCAGGCTGATGCGCCGATGCGCGGCATGGGCGGGATTGTACGAGCCTCCAAGCAGGCCCACGCGCCGGGCTCTGCCGAGCCGCGCCAACTCGCCGGCGATGGCACCTGGCGCGCTCAGGATCGGGTTTGTCCGCTGCCGTGGACGACGTATTTGTAGCTGGTCAGCTGCTCCAGCCCGACCGGCCCACGTGCATGCAGCTTGCCAGTGGAGATGCCGATCTCGGCTCCCATGCCGAACTCACCGCCGTCGGCGAACTGGGTCGAGGCGTTGTGCAGCACGATGCCGCTGTCGACGCGGTCGAGGAAGCGCTCAGCCGCTTCTTTATCCTCGGTGATGATGCTGTCGGTGTGATGCGAGCCATGCGCGTCTATATGGGCGATCGCCTCGTCCACGCCATCGACCGTCTTGATAGCGATGATGGCGTCGAGATATTCAGCATCCCAATCCTCGCTGTTAGCGACTATGACCCGGTCATCCACCGCTCGCGTCTCGGCATCGCCACGCACCTCGCAGCCCGCGTCCAGGAAGCTCTTGACCAACTGCGGTAAAATCTCCGCCGCCGCCGCTTTGTCGACTAGTACGGTCTCGGCCGCGCCGCAAATGCTGGTGCGCCGCAGCTTGGCGTTGAGGCAGATGGATTCCGCCATATCGGCCTCTGCCGCGCCATCGACATAGACGTGGCAGATGCCGTCGAGATGCTTGAGTACGGGCACCCGGCTCTCTTCGGCGACGCGCGCTACCAGCGACTTGCCGCCGCGCGGCACCAGCACGTCGATATAGTCCACCATGGTCAGCATTTCGCCCACCGCGGCGCGATCGCGCGTGGGCACGAGCTGGATACAGGCTTCGGGCAGGCTGGCAACCTTGAGCCCCTGCACCAGCGTCGCGTGGATGGCGCGCGAGGAATGGAAGCTTTCCGAGCCGCCGCGCAGAATAGCCGCATTGCCAGACTTGAGGCATAGACAGCCGGCGTCTGCCGTCACATTGGGTCGCGATTCGTAGATGATACCGATGACACCGAGCGGCACCCGCACGCGGCCGATCCTGAGGCCGTTTGGGCGCTTCCATTCGTCGATCTTGAGGCCGACCGGATCGGGTAGGTCAGCAACCGCCTCCAGCCCTGCGGCAATGCTCTCGCCGCGTGCTGGATCGAGCGCCAGACGGTCGAGCAGCGCATCCGTCATACCGCGTGCGCGGGCCGCTTCAATGTCCTGAGCGTTGGCTTCAATCAGGGTTTTTGTGTCGGCTCGCATGGCCTCGGCAGCGGCACGCAAGGCCACGTTCTTGGTCTCGGTCGAGGTCCGCGCGAGCGTCGCTGCAGCGTCTTTGGCGGCTTCGCCCAGGGTCCGCATCATGGCAGTGATGTTTTCGCTGCCGTCGCTCATCTGTTTTCTCCTGAGGTATCCAGAACAAGCACCAGATCGTCCCGGTGAATCATCTCCTCGCGGCCACGATAGCCAAGGATATACTCGATTTCACGGCTTTTGTGGCCGGCGATACGCGCCGCGTCCTCGCTGCCATAGGCGCAGAGGCCTCGGCCTAGTTCGCGGCCTTCGTGGTCGCGCACGAGAACCAGATCACCGCGCTCGAAGCGCCCCTCCGCCACGGCGACACCTGCCGGCAACAAGCTGCGGCCCCTGGCGAGGGCCCGTGCTGCGCCGTCGTCGATCACCAACGCGCCTTGTGGCTGCAGCGTGCCGGCGATCCAATGCTTGCGCGCCGTGCGTGGCTCTCCGGCCGCCACAAACCAAGTGCAGGCTGCACCCTGTTCCAGGTCACGCAGGCAATGGCTGGCAGCGCCTTTGGCGATCACCATGTGGCAGCCCGCGCCTGTGGTGATGCGTGCGGCGGCGAGCTTCGTGATCATGCCGCCCGAGCCCTCGTAGTTGCGGCTGCCGCCGGCCATGGCTTCGATCTCCGGCGTGATGGCGGTGATTTCCTCTAACCGCTCGGCGCCGGTGTCGTGCGCAGGGTCAGCGGTGTAGAGGCCGTCGATATCTGAGAGCAGTACTAGCACGTCGGCGCTTGCCATCTGTGCCACGCGCGCTGCAAGGCGGTCATTATCGCCGAAACGGATCTCGGCTGTCGCCACCGTGTCGTTCTCGTTGATCAGGGGTAGGGCGTTCATTCCGAGCAACTGGTCGATGGTGCTGCGGGCGTTGAGATAGCGCCGCCGGTGCTCGGAATCTTCTAGCGTAAGTAGCACCTGCGCCACGGTGATGCCGTGACGGTCGAGCGCTGCCTGATAGGCATGGGCGAGACGAATCTGGCCGACCGCGGCACAGGCCTGCTTCTCCTCAAGCTTGAGGGTTGCGCCGGTGATGCCGAGGGCACGGCGACCGACGGCGATGGCGCCGGATGAGACTACCACTACCTCGCGGTGGCGCGACCGCCACGCCGCGATGTCTTCGGCGAGCGCCGCCAGCCAATCTTCGCGCAGGGAACCGTCATCCACCTCGGTTAACAGGGAAGAGCCGATTTTGATCACCACCCGACGGGCGGCAGCGAGGCGGTTCTCGTTCATGGCGTCCACAGCACCGGCTCCTTATCGGCGCGGCTCTCGGCGACGGTCGCGGCGATGATGGCAAGCGCTTCTCTGACGCCTGCACCCGTGACCGACGACAGCGCCAGCACCTGGCTTGCTCCTGCCGCGATTAGCTCAGCGCGGATCGCGGCGATGATCTCATCGTCCGCCAGGTCGCACTTGCTCAAGCCGACGATTTCCGGCTTCTCGGTAAGGCCATGGCCGTATGCGTCGAGCTCTGCATGCACCGTATGCCAGTTAGCGACCGGATCCTGGGCGCTGATGTCGATCAGATGTAGTAAGGCGCTACACCGTTCGACATGGCCGAGAAAGCGATCGCCCAGGCCCGTGCCTTCGTGAGCGCCCGCGATCAGTCCCGGAATATCGGCGATGACGGTCTCGCCATCGCCAGCCTGCGCCACGCCCAACTGGGGGGTGAGCGTGGTGAACGGATAGTCGGCTATTTTAGGTTTGGCATGGCTGACCACGGAGAGGAAGGTCGACTTGCCAGCATTGGGCATCCCGACCAGACCCGCATCGGCGATCAGCTTCAGTCTTAGCCAAAGCCAGCGCTCTTCGCCGGGAAAGCCCCCTTCTGCCCGGCGTGGCGCTTGATTGGTTGAGGTCTTGAAGGCGGCGTTGCCGCGACCACCTTTGCCCCCTCGTGCCAACGTCGCTGTTGTGCCTTTTGCGGTCATATCGGCGACCACGGTTTCCTTGTCGTCCTCGAGGATAACCGTGCCGACGGGCACGCGGATCGTCAGCACGTTCGCAGAGGCGCCGGTGCGGTCGCGGCCCTCGCCAGGCTTGCCTCGGCGTGCCTTGAAATGTTGGCGATAACGGAAATCGATCAGCGTGTTGAGTGCCGTCACGGCTTCGGCCATCACGTCGCCGCCGCGCCCGCCATTGCCGCCGGCCGGACCGCCGAACTCGATATACTTCTCGCGGCGAAAGGCGACACAACCATTGCCACCGTCGCCGCTCTTCACAAAAATCTTAGCTTCGTCGAGAAACTTCATAGTGCGCCCGCCGCTTGCAACAAATAGCGCCGGCAGGGGACGAACTGCTGGCGTGCCTGGCGCCACTGCCAGTCGCTGCCAGTGTAACGGAAGCTGCACTTCTCCAAAACGCGCTGTGAGGCCGGATTGTCGAAATAATGCCGGACGCATACGCTTTTAGCGCTGAGCGCCGCAAAGGCATAGCCGCTAGCCTGCTGCGCCGCAGCCGTTGCGAAGCCCTGCCCCTCCGTGTCGCCGTTCGAATAGCCAAGCTCGTAGCGCCTGTGGCCCTGGTGCCGCAAGGTGACCGCGCCCGTCATCAGACCGCCGCTGTCGAGACAAAAGCTGATCTCGTGCCCGCTCTCCACCAAGGCCTCGCGCTTGGCGATCCAGCGTGCTGCGGCCCGGGTCGGGTAAGGGTGGGGGATGCGCGAGGTCATGCGGGCCACCCGCCAACTTGCGCAGATGGCTTGCAGGGCTGCTGTGTCGCCGGCGCGGAAAGGCCGCAGCCAAATGCCGTCGCAGGTATCATCGAGAATCTCTGGCGCGCCGCTAAGCATGATCGTGCTGTTAGCGAAGTGGGAATACAAAAAGGGAGATGGTGGCCCATCTCCCTGCTTCGCGTGATCCGTTTTGACATGGGCGCCACCGTCAGTGGGGGGCACCCACCGACCGTTATGAGGATTCGCCCGGTCGCACTGTGTCGACATCGACAGACACGAAGGTGCGGCCGAGCCGGCCGGAGCGGAACGTCACCTTGCCCTCGGTCAGGGCGAAAAGCGTATGGTCCTTGCCCATGCCGACGTTCTCGCCGGGATGGAACTTGGTGCCGCGCTGGCGCACAATGATATTGCCTGGAATGACGATCTCGCCGCCATACTTCTTGACGCCGAGTCGCCGGCCCGCCGAATCGCGGCCGTTGCGTGAGCTGCCGCCCGCCTTTTTATGGGCCATTCTTCTATCTCCCTAGGCGTCGGCCCTGATATCGGCGATGCGCAGCACGGTCTGTGCCTGGCGATGGCCGCGCTTGCGGCGATAGCCCTGGCGGCGTTTCTTCTTGAACACGATGACCTTGTCGTCCCGTGCCTGCTCAAGCACCGTGGCGGTTACTTTAGCGCCGGAGACGGTCGGCGTGCCGATGGTTGCCTCGGCGCCCTCGCCCACCATCAGTACATCGTTGAAGGCAATCTCGTCGCCGGCCTCGCCGGACAGGCGCTCGACGGAGATCACATCGTTCTTAGAGACACGGTACTGCTTGCCGCCGGTCTTTATGACTGCGTACATGATGCACCCCAACGTGCGGCGCCCAGAGCGTGCCGCCAAATTTCGTGAGGGCGCGACTATAGCGCCTGCCGTGGCCCTGTCAACGCCGTCCACCAAGGGCGCTTGCCGCAGCAGAATCCCTGGGTTAGGTTCCGCCGGCCTCACGATAAGGGAGCCCGTGGAGGGGTGCCGGAGTGGTCGAACGGGGCGGTCTCGAAAACCGTTGTGCGCTTTGCGTACCGTGGGTTCGAATCCCACCCCCTCCGCCACTACTTCTTGATCACCGCTTTGACGTTCGCGAGCGATGTCACAGAAAGATTCATCAGCACAGACGCGAGGCTATAATGATCAGGAAAGGCAAGACGCCGCCACAAGTCCGCTCCCTGCACCCGCATAAAAGCAGACGTATCGGAGAGTTCGCAGGTCGACAGCCGATTGTATAAGTATGCGGGTCACGGGCTATCCAGCGTAAACGAAATTTTGCACCCGGCCTGACGACTTGGCGACTGGCAATAGCGGGCAGTGTTACTCAACCAAACCAAGAAACTCGTCTACCGTGCGCACGGCATGTGCTATACGCGGGTAATCGAGCTCGATCGCCGCTTTTTGCTCGGCTGGGGTGAAAGTCGCAACCGCGTCTTTCAGAAACGTGGTGTGATAGCCCATCTCCACGGCATAGCGCCCAGTCGACTCGACACAGGTGTTGGTAGCCAAGCCGACCACGATAACATGATCGACGCCGCGTTTGCGGAGCTGGTAGTCAAGATCGGTGTTGGCAAAACCACTCGACAGCCAGTGCTCATCGGCAACGCCATCACCCGTATGCGGCTGCAGGTCAGGATGCCACTCGCCGCCCCAGGTGCCGTCCGCGAAGACTTGGTATTTGGCGACGGCCTGATGCACAGGGTGGGGAAACTTCCAGTCTGCGAAATCGCCCTCACGCCAGCGACGGTGGGGTGCATAGACGACATGCACGCCCCTAGCGCGCGCAGCCTCGACCAGCCGTTTCAGGTTGGGTACTAGGTTCACCGTTTCCGCGACCGGTTGCACCCGGGGCCAGATCTTGCCACCCTCGGAGATAAAATCGTTATAGGGGTCGACCATGATCACGGCCGTGGTGGCGGCCGGATAGCTATCGTCCGCCGCAAAAGTCGGTGTTGTTGCGACAAGGATGGCCAAGCTCAGGGCAAATCCCAAACGTACCAGCATATTGTCGACTCCCATGCTCATTAAGGCGAAAGTTGTCCAAATTAACCTACAGGTGTTTTTATTAGTTTTGTTGCCACTGACAAGTGCTTCTCGTGATAATTTTACTGTCCGGCAAATAGTCAACTATGTATTCACAGGTTCCGGTTATCCCTTTATATTTTCCCGTGCCACCCGCTATCTCTTGGCGCCCTGCACCACCACCCCCAACTGATTGGTCACCGGCACTCCTTCTAGCCACGGCATACCATTTGTCGCCTGATGAATCAGTGAATGTGCCGGGCGACTCTAGATCTATGCCAGCGTCTGATTTCTTTGCGTAGATAGCACCCAAAATTGTGCCACTGGAGCCTGCTTCGAATGGGCCGCCGCTACTCTTAATTATGGTTACCGTACCGTCCAACGTCCCCACTCGAACCACATGGTCCAACTGCTCCACCGTTGCGAAGTCGGTGACGGCACTTAGGATAAGCTCATAGGTACCACTCTTGACGTGATGGTCTGCAAAAGCCATTTGTGTAGCACACAAAGCGCTTATTGCAGAGACCAGTACCACACCCATTTGATTCCGAACTGACATTTATTCTCTCCCCTCCAAATTAGTGATAATTATTTTTTGTTAGTTTGATGGAAGTATTTGAAAGTTGTCAATGCTGCCGTCTGGTGGGCGCCGGAGAGCCATAGAAATTCAGGCTTCTTCTCTGAGGTCTAAGCCATTAAATGGAGCTAAAATGCCGACAGGGTATGGGACTGTGGCTCTTTGAGAGTTTTGCTGAGCGAACCGAATGTAACGCTCGCCAGTGGTCGACTCCCACTCGGCACGCTTACTATGTGCTTACTGAAGATAGACTGCGATAAAGGTGATCCCGAAGCCCTTTAAAAATATTGGAGCGGGCGATGAGATTTGAACTCACGACCCCAACCTTGGCAAGGTTGTGCTCTACCCCTGAGCTACGCCCGCGCTCCAGTAGGCCTGGCGCCCTTGGCGGCGCCCGGCGGGAGCGCGATAATAGGGGATGGATCGGGCGATGCAAGTGTGCTGTTGCGGCGGCCGGGCGGTGGCCTGGTGAGTGAGGCGCAGGCGCGACTTTTCACCCGTCTCGAAGCGCTCGGTATCGCCAGTGAGACGGTCGAGCATGCACCGGTCTTCACCGTCGAGGAGGCGCAGCGACTGCGGGGCGAGATCCCGGGCGGGCATTGCAAGTCTCTGTTCCTAAAGGACAAGAAGGGCGGGCTGTGGCTGGTGGTGGCGGATGAGGCACGGGCTGTCGACCTTAAAGCCCTGGCAAAGCAACTCGGGGCGCCGCGCTTTTCGTTCGGCAAGCCCGATCTGTTGCGTGAGGTGCTTGGCATCGAACCCGGCTCGGTGACGCCGTTCGCATTGATCAACGATCCAGGGCACAGGGTCACGGTGGTGCTGGATAAGGCCATGCTGAAACAGGAACGGCTCAACTATCATCCGCTCGCCAACACCGCCACCACGACCATCGCCAGCGCCGATCTGCGAGCGTTCATTGCGGCCTGTGGGCACGAGACGTATATAACGGAGCTGGACTAGACTCGGGCCAGCGTAGAAGGGGACGGCAGTATGGAAATGATGATTGGCGGCAATGAGGCGCCGGCCGACGCGATTAAGGATTCGGATACCGCCGGGTTCGCCGCCGACGTCATAGAAGCCTCACGCGAGGTGCCGGTGGTGGTCGATTTCTGGGCCGGCTGGTGCGAGCCCTGCAAGACCCTCGGCCCAGCCCTGGAGAAGGCGGTGCAGGCCGCCGGCGGCGCGGTCAAGTTGGTCAAGATCGACGTAGATGCCAACCAGCAGCTGGCGCAACAGCTGCGCGTGCAGTCGCTGCCTACGGTACTGGCGTTCAGCAATGGCCAGCCTGTCGACGGTTTCGTCGGTGCCGTGCCGCCGAGCCAGATCAAGAGCTTGATTCAACGACTCACCGGAGATACCGGTCCGTCCGAGGTCGAGCTCGCCCTGGAGCAGGCTGAGCAGTTGCTGGCGGCGGGCGATGCCGAGGGTGCTGGCAACCTCTATTCCCAAGCCCTCGCTGCGGAGAGTGACAATCCCAAGGCTGCGGCGGGCCTCGCCCGCGCTTTACTGGCGACCGGTGACGCGGCAGCGGCGCGCGAAGTTCTCGACGGCCTCGAGCCCGAGCTTGCGCGTAGCTCAGAGGTTGAGGGTGCGCGCGCGGCGATCGAGCTTGCCGAGCAAAGCGAGAACGCGATCGATGACAGCGAGACCGAGGCCTTGCGGGCGAAAGTGGCGGCCAACGAGAATGACCACCAGGCGCGCTTCGACCTGGCGGCGGCGCTCTTCGTGGCCGGCGACCGCGAAGGCGCGATCGATATCCTGCTCGAGATTGTAAGCCGCGACCGGGCCTGGAACGATGAGGCCGCGCGCAAGCAGCTAGTCAAGTATTTCGATGCCTTCGGCCAGACTGATCCGCTGACAATCGACGGCCGCCGCCGGCTGTCCTCGATCCTTTTCTCCTAAGTTGCAGGCGGCCATGCGCCCGGGCTCCTTCGCCATGCTGCCCGATACCTTGGCGGTGTTCCCGCTGGTGGGCGTGTTGCTGCTGCCACACGGGCGCCTGCCGCTCAATATCTTTGAGCCGCGTTATCTGGCGATGACCCAGGATACGCTCGGGGCCGAGAGTCTGATCGGCATGATCCAGCCAAGCGATCCGGCGGACGCCAGCGAGAACCCGCCGCTCTACAACGTCGGCTGTGCCGGGCGCATCAGCGGCTTTGCGGAGACCAAGGATAATTGCTTTCTGATCACGTTGACCGGGCTTTGCCGCTTCGCCGTGCGCGAGGAGCTGGATCTGGTTCAGGGTTACCGCCGGGTGCGGCCGGACTGGTCGGCCCACGCCGGGGACATGCGCATGCCCGATCCGGCGGTAGTGCCCCGCGACCGTCTTCTGCCGTTGTTGAAGGCCTATTTAGCCGCACACGACATCGAGGTTGACTGGCACGCCATTGAGAAGGTGTCGAGCGATCAGCTCGTCACCTCTCTAGCCATGGCCTGCCCTTTCGCGCCGAACGAGAAGCAGGCGCTGCTGGAAGCGCCACATCTGGCCGACCGGGCCGAGTTGATGATATCGCTGCTTGCTATGGCAGCGCTCGACGGCGGCGATACGAGTGACATGGTCAACTGACAAGGAGAGAGCCTATGGCCGAGAAGCGTGACGAGCGGGGTCCGATGGTGGATCCCAAGTTGCTCGAAATTCTTGTATGCCCGCTGAGCCATGGGCCGTTGTCCTACGATCGCGAGCGCCAGGAGTTGGTCAGCGAACAGGCGGGGCTGGCTTATCCGGTGCGCGAAGGTATCCCCATCTTGTTGGTTGACGAGGCACGGCGTCTGGATGACGAGGGCGCCGCCGCGTGAGCGAGGCCGCGCCCTGGCCCGAGGAGATCCGGCTCGTCGACGGCGGCCGCCGTCTCGAGCTGCGCTTCGACGACGGCGCCAGTTTCCCGTTGACGGCCGAGCTATTGCGCGTGGAGAGTCCCTCGGCCGAGGTCCAGGGCCACGGGCCGGGACAGAAGACACTGGTTGCCGGGCGCCGACATGTCGCCATCATGGCCGTCGAGCCGGTCGGCAACTACGCCGTCCGCCTACGCTTCGACGATTTGCACGATAGCGGCATCTACGCCTGGGATACCCTCTACCGCATGGGCCAGGACCAGGACGAACTCTGGCAAGCCTACCTCACCGGCCTGGAGACCCAGGGCCTCAGCCGCGATCCCTAATACCGTCACACCGCGATCAGATTGGCAGCAGGCCCATGGCATGACGCATGAAGACGCGCTTCAGCGGCGGCAGCTTGTCGACCGCGGCCAATCCGAGGTCGCGGGCCAGGCGCAACGGCGCGATGTCGTTTGAGAACAGCCGGTTGATGCCGTCGGTGGCGAGACCCATGCTGAGCACGTCGAAGCGGCGGCGGCGGGCGTATTCGGCGAGGCCCGCCGCGGCTCCGGGATCGAGGCCGAGGGCTGCGGCGTAGCCTAGCACCTCGGCCAGAGTGGTGATGTCACGCAAACCTAGATTGAGGCCTTGGCCGGCGATCGGATGGATGGCGCGTGCGGCATCGCCGACCAGCGCCAGGCGGCGATCGGTCATGCGTGAGGCCCAGGAGAGCGACAAGGGATAGCTCCAGCGCTGCCCCACCGGTTTGACCTCACCGAGATAGTCGGTGAAGCGCCAGGCGATCTCGGCAGCAAAGTCGTCATCGTCGAGCGCCATCATGACCGGCGCCAGGTCCGCGCGCTCGGTCCAGACCAGCGAGGCGCGATTGCGGCACAACGGTAGGATGGCGAATGGCCCGGCGGCGAGAAACCGCTCCTGGGCGATGCCGCGATGGGGGCGCTCATGCGCGACTGTGCAGACGATGGCGGTCTGATGATACGGCAGCCGGTTGACGCCGATGCACGCGCTATTGCGTGTTGTAGAAGTGCGGCCATCAGCGGCAATGGCAAGGCATGTCCGCACGTCGCGTCCGTCGGTGAGCCGCGCGGCAACGCCGGACGTGCTGCGTTCAAGCGAGGCGACTTCGGCGGGGGCCAGGTGAGTTACCTTAGGCGTCCCGGTGATGGCGTCGTGCAGCGCCGCGCGTGTCACCCGGTTCTCGACCACATAGCCTAAAGGTTCCTCGCCGATGTCTTTATGGTCGTAATGCAGGAAGAAGGGTGCATCGCCGTCCGAGACCCGGATCTCGAGAATTGGTTGCGCTTCGTCGACCATACTCTGCCAGACGCCGATATTGCGCATCAGGCGCACCGAGCCAGCGGCAAGCGCTGAAGCACGCCCGTCAGCTGCGGCGGCAAGCGCCTCGGCCGGTGCCTCGCGATCGATAACAACGGAAGTCAGCCCGACGTCCGCCATGGCGCGTGCGGTCGTCAGGCCGATCATGCCACCGCCGACGATCAGCAAGTCCGCGTCCAGGGTCTCGGAATTTCGTGCCGCCATAGGGTGAGCTTCGATCCTTCGGGCGGTATTGTCCAGTGCGAACCCCGGCTTTGACGCGGCTCTCGCAGGCCCTATAACCGGGCGGTGACGACGGGGGCAACATGATGACGGCGCTGGCCTGGGCGGGCACTCTAGGTGGCACCATGTGGTTGGCGCTGCTGCTGTTGCCGTGGCGGCCGTGGGGCACGCGCGAACGCCTGGCCCCGGCTACAGTTGTAGCGGTGCTCGGCGATGTTACGGTGCTGATTCCGGCACGCGATGAAGCTAAGACCTTGTCGCGCACCCTGAGAGCGCTGGCCGAACAGGGTGACGGGCTCGAAGTCGTTGTCATAGACGATCAGTCGGGTGACGGCACGGCCGCGGTAGCGCTGGCGGCCGGCGCACAGGTCATCGACGGTGCGCCGCGGCCAGCGGGCTGGAGCGGCAAGCTGTGGGCGCTGGAGCAGGGACGGCAACAGACGGCGCGGCCGCTCGTGCTGCTGCTCGATGCCGACATCGCATTGGCCCCAGGCATGCTTGGCGCCCTACTGGCCAAGCGCGCCGAAAGCGGTGCCGCGCTGGTCTCGATCATGGCCACGCTGTCGACGGCGACGCCATGGGAGCGACTTTTGATCCCAGCCTTCGTCTATTTCTTCAAGCTGCTGTATCCCTTCGCCCTATCCAATGTGCAGCGGGCCCCGGTGGCGGCGGCGGCGGGCGGCTGCATTCTCATTTCGCGGGAGGCACTCGACGCGATCGGTGGCTTCGCAGTGCTGTCGAGCACCCTGATTGACGATTGTGCGCTTGCTGGAGCGGTTAAGTGCAGCGACCGGCGCACCTGGATCGGGCTAAGCCATGGCGTGGTCAGCCATCGCGTTTATGCCGGGCTGGCACCGATCTGGACCATGGTGGCGCGCACCGCCTACACTCAGTTACACCATTCTCGGGCTTTGTTGGCATTGTGCACGGGGCTGATGGTGCTCGCCTTCTGGGCGCCGCTGCTAGTGTTGCCCGCCCTGCCAGCCTGGCCAGCGGTCGTCGCGGCGCTCGGCCTGGCGGCGATGCTGCTGAGCTATCAGCCCATGTTGCGCTTCTATCGGCGCTCGCCGGCATGGGCGCTACTGCTGCCGTTCATTGGCACGCTTTACCTTGCCATGACCTGGAGTTCGGCCATCGCGTCGTGGCGCGGTCGCGGGGTCAACTGGAAAGGCCGGCGTTACACGTAAAAAAGGGAGAGCCGCAGCCCTCCCTTTCCGGATGTCGTACTGATCAGCCCAGCATGTCGCTCCAGATCGAGTGCGCCCAGTCTTCGGCATTCTGCTTGATCAAGGGGGTGCGCGCGGGCGACAGGCCGCTGGCGCCCTTGATGGGGAGAATACGGTTTTCCTCGTCATTGTAGTCGTAGACAGCGCTGACAGAGATTCCTTCCTCGCCGCTGACTAGGCTGTAACAAGTGTTGGCCATGCTCGGGCGTGGCGTGTCGCGGCCGTTCATCAAGGCCACTACGGCAGCGGCACAGACCTTGCCCATAGAGTTGGCGATGTAACCCGATTTCGGCACCTTGCCGACCGTTGTGCCGTCGGTGGAATCGCCCACGATATGCACATTTTCGGCCACGGTTGAGGAAAAATCCCAGGGGTTGACCGGTGCCCAGCGGCGATCGCCAGGCACCAGACCGGCCTGGAAGGCGAGGCTGTTGGCCTGCTGCGCCGGGATGACGTTGGCAACATCGGCCTTGACCTCATCGAAGTCGCTATAGAGCGTTCGTGTCGCGGGATCGACCCGGACCACGTTGTTGTCGGGCCGGTAGTCGATGATGCCGCCATAGAAGTCATCCCAGGCCGCCTTGAACAGTTTGCCCTTGGAGACGATCTTACTGTTTGCGTCGAGTACAATGATCTTCGAGCCTGGTTTGTTGTTCTTGAGGAAGTCGGCGATCAGCGAGATGCGCTCATACGGTCCTGGCGGGCAGCGGTAGGGCCCAAAGGGCACTGACAGCGCAACTGTGCCACCGGCCGGCATGGCGGCCAGCTGATCACGCAGCATGACCGTCTCCTCGCCGGCTTTCCAGGCGGCGGGAAAGGTGCCTGGCGCCGCGTCGTCCAGCCCCTCTATCTCGCTAGTGCGCAGCGTGATGCCCGGTGATAGAATGAGGCGATCGTATGCGATGGTGCCTTCGCTCACAGTCACCGTTTGGGCCGCAGTATCGATGCCGGTCACCGTACCACGCACCAGCTTGACGCCGTGTTTGTTGACTAAGCCCTCATAGCTGACGGTGATATCGCCCATGCTCTTGAGGCCGCCGATCACCCAGTTGCTGATGGGGCAAGAGCGGAAGGCGGCTTCGCGCTCGATTAGTACGACTTCGATGCCGGGGTCCTGCAAGCGGATGTACTTGGCGGCGGTGTTGCCGCCCCAGCCACCACCGATAACGATGACGCGCTTGCCCGTTTTGGGCATGATCTCGCCCTGGGCGAGCGCCGGCAGGGGCAGGGTGGATGCGACGATGGCACCGGCGCCAGCGGCGCTGGTATGCAGAAAGCGTCTGCGGGTAATGGTCATGAATCTCCCCCTTATCGCTGGCTGGCGTAGTAATGCGCCGCGGCCACGATGTCAGTGTCGTCGATGTCGCCGAGCGCGGCGGAGGCAACCGGATGGTTGCGCGTGCCGGTCTTGTAGGCCAGACTCGAGTTGATCAGATAGGTTGCTGGCTGCCCCGCCATGCGCGGGGCCGCTTCGGCGCCGACGCCGCCGGCGCCGTGGCAGGCATCGCAGAACTCTTCGGCTACCGTGGCACCGGCCGCAGCGAGGTTTGCATCGAAGGCGGTGCTACTCGGCACCCAGGTCTGCTTCGACAGCCATTCGGCAATGCTGTCGATTTGATCGTCGTCATAGCCGGACGCGATGATCTTCATCACGTAATAACCGCGGTCGCCGCTCTGGTAATCGCGCAAGGCCTCAGCGAGAAATTCGGCACTTTGTCCGCCGATGATCGGGATCGTCTCCCCGACCGATGCGCCGTCGGTGCCGTGGCAGCCGGCACAGGTCTGTGTCAGGCGAAAGCCATCGTCGGCGCTTGCTGGCACGGCCAGTAAGGCGAGCGTAAGGACTGCTACTGTGGCAGCCTGTTGCCCGAGGTATCGGAGTCCACCCATTATCTCCCCCTAAATGCAATCGAATCGCAACTGTGTCAAACATAGCACAGTTGCCCGCAATCGCGATCCGGTCATCGGTATGAGCCGCTGGTTCGAGAGCGCTGTACACGCGCGCTTGATGGGCGGCTTGCTACTGGGCTTGTTTGCTAGCCTTGCGGCAGGGTTATTTGGCAAGCATCGGCGCTGCTCGGCGGTGCTCTAGTGTTGGCGGTTAACCTGCCGCCGCTCGGGCCCGGCCGCGAAGCCCTGATCCTGGCAAGCCAGGGTGGCCGTTTGCGCGCCACCTCGTTATTGAATCCCTCAGCTGCGAGCTGATGGATGATAAGGTCACCTGCGTCTCGGGCGAGGGGCTGTTCCTGCTGCGTGGGACGCTAGCCCCGCCGAATAGCCGCACCTCGCAAGGTTTTGCTTGCCAGCGCTGCCCCCTCCCGGCTTGAATTGGGGCAACAGATTGACAGGCGGATGACACGCCTGCAACGGCGACCGGCGCGATCTGCGCCACTTACATCCACGGGAGGGGTCGGTTTATACCGACCGCACAGCAACCAGATGGCAACAAAGGCACCTTCGGGCCCGCGCAGCATTGCGCTTGTCGGCCCGTTTTCTAGTGGCAAGACCACGCTTCTCGAAAACCTTCTCTTCGTCGCCGGCGCGATCCCGCGCAAGGGTAGCGTCAAGGAAGGCAACATGGTTGGTGACGCCTCGGCCGAGGCGCGGGCGCGCCAGATGAGCGTCGAGATATCGGCTGTCACCTTCGAACATATGGACGAAACCTTCACGGTGCTCGATTGCCCGGGCTCCCTCGAATTCATCCAGGAGGCGATGGTTGCCTTGGTCGGTGTCGATGCCGCAGTGGTCGTTGTCGAACCCGAAATTGACCGCGTGATCGCACTGGCACCAATCTTCAAGTTCCTCGAGCGGCACGGTGTGCCGATGATGCTGTTCATAAACAAGATGGACCGCGCCGAGGTTGGCGTGCCGGAGTTGTTGGGGGCCTTGCAGGAACAATCCGAGCGGCCGCTGGTGCTGCGACAGGTACCGATTCGCGAGGGCGAATCGATCTCCGGTTATATCGATCTGGTGCACGAGCGCGCCTATCAGTACAAGTCGGGCGAAGCCTCCGCTCTGATTCAGATTCCGGAAGCCATGGCCGAGGGCGAGGTCCAGGCGCGTACCGAGCTGCTGGAAGCACTGGCGGATTTTGATGACGATCTGCTGGAGCAGTTGCTGGAAGACGTGATTCCCCCCAACGAGGAGGTCTACGCCGCCCTGCACAAGGACTTCAGTGAAGGCCTGTTAGTGCCGGTGCTGCTCGGCACAGCGGAACAAGAGAACGGCGTCCGCCGCCTGCTCAAGGCGCTGCGCCACGATGTGCCAGAGGCGGCAGAGACTGCTGCCCGCGTTGGTCTTGGCGATGACGGTGATGCGGTCGTGCAAATTCTCAAGACCTATAATCTGCCTTCGTCGGGCAAGGTCTCGCTGGCCCGCGTCTGGCGCGGTAGCCTTGCCGATGGCGTCAGCCTTGCCGGCCAGCGTATAGGCAGCATCAACAGCATGAGTGGCCAGACTTTGACTAAGATTCCCAAGGCTGAGGCCGGCCAGATCGTCGCTCTCGGCCGCATGGAAGGCGTCAAGACCGGCCAGCTGCTCTCGACCGCCGGGGAGATGGAGGCGCCGGAGGCGCTAGTCGTGCCAGTGCTCGAGCCCGTCTACGCCTTCGCGATCACGGCTGAAAATCGCGCCGACGAGGTCAAGCTGTCGGACGCCCTGCACAAGCTGCTGGAGGAGGACAGCTCGCTAAGCACGGTACAGGACCAGGAGTCGCATCAGCATCTCCTGCGTGGCCAGGGCGAGATGCATTTGAGGGTGGCACTCGACCGCCTGCGCAACCGTTTCTCCCTGCCACTGGTTACCGAGCGGCCAAAGATTCCCTACAAGGAAACCGTGCGGCGCCCGGTCGAGCGGGTGCAGGGGCGGCATAAGAAGCAAAGCGGTGGCCACGGCCAGTTCGGCGATGTCTATATCGACGTCAAGCCCCTACCGCGCGGCAGCGGCTTCGAGTTCAAAGATTCCATTGCCGGTGGTGTCGTGCCGAAGCAATACATCCCCGCGGTCGAAGCCGGCGCGCGCGGCTATTGCAAGAAAGGGCCGCTCGGCTTCCCCGTGGTCGATGTGTCGGTCAATTTGGTGTTCGGCTCGTTCCATGCCGTGGACAGCTCGGAGATGGCCTTCCAGACGGCGGGGCGAATCGCCATGTCGGAAGCTCTGCCGAAGTGCCACCCCATCCTGCTCGAACCAATCAGTAACGTCACGGTGTATGTGCCGAACACCTTCACGCCGCAGGTGCAGCGGCTGCTGAGCGGCCGGCGGGCCCAGATTCTCGGCCTTGAGGCACGCGAGGGCTGGAACGGTTGGGATCAGGTAACGGCGCTTCTGCCCCAGTCAGAGCTGGCCGATATGATTATTGAGCTGCGCTCGCTGAGTCGCGGTGTCGGCACCTACGACTACCGTTTCGAGCACTTGCAAGAGCTCTCCGGTAAGCTTGCGGACGACGTGGTGGCGGCCGCCGCCGAGTAGCCCAATTCGCGGCGGGTGGCTTTTGGTGGTATCATGGCCGCGAAAAGTTGCCGCGTGAACGCTAGAATCCAGCGTAGGAGTGGGGCCGGAGAAGCTGTAGCACACGTGGTGGATAACGCTAACAACCGGGGGAGCGTGTCCATGTACGTAAAGGATATCCTTGGCGGCAAAGGCGACGAGGTCTTTACGGTTCGTCGTGAGGCGACCGTCGTCGAGCTTGCCAAGGTCTTGGTTGAGCGGCGCATCGGCGCTGCCGTTGTGGCCGATGGCGATACGGTCGTCGGCGTGGTGTCCGAGCGCGACATCGTTCATTGTATTGCCGAGTTGGGCGCGGGCGCAGGCAATCGCGCCGTAGCCGATGTCATGACGACAGACGTAAAGACCGTCTCGCCGGATACTACGATCGACGAGGTCATGGGATTGATGACGCAACGCCACATTCGACATCTGCCGGTGCTGGAAGACGGCAAGCTGGCGGGCATCGTCAGCATCGGTGACGTGGTCAAGGACCGCATCGCGAGTGTCGAGCGCGAAGCGAGCCAGTTGCGCGACTACATCACCGCCTGACACCATGAGCCGGCCCGAACTGCTCATCCTTGGCGGCGGCGTCGCCGCCTGCGCCTTCGCTGCTGAGGGCAGGGCGGTCACGCTCCTCACACAGGAGCGGCGCCACCCCACCTATGAAGGGCTGTCGCCGCGGGCCGCGGAAGGCCTGCGCACGGCGGGATGCGAGCGGGCGCTTGAGGCGGCTGGGCCCTGGGTCGAGCGCATCAGTCATTGGAACGGCGAGACCCGTACCGTCAACGGCGAGACCGTGGCGGGCGCGCTGGGTACCGCGCGCTACCGCGACCGCCAGCCGCAGCCGCCCCAGGGGCTCGGACCCGTGCGCCTGATGTGCGAGATCATCGACTACCGCTATGCTCGCACGCTATCCGGCGCTAGCCAGATGATCGACCCCTATATTCACCGCGGCCTTTGGCGTGATGTGCAAATCTGGCTACCGGCGGTTGAATACCGCCGCGAGGAAGGCAACCTCGAGAACTTGCGTGCGCCGACGACGCTGCCGCTGGTGGTTAAGATATTCCCCATGATGACCTGGCTTTGGCTCGGTTTGCTGCTGGCACTCGCCGGCGCCATCGCCGCTATGCGCCACGAGTTCAAACGCGTCTGAAGACCGCCACTAGCTCCAACTCGGCGGACCAAGGGAACTGGTCAATCGGGGTGATCGTTTCGATGGCGTAACCGCCGTCAACTAGGCTGCGGGCGTCGCGGGCGAAAGTGCCGGGATCGCAGCTCACAGCGATCACGCACGGCACGGTGCTGGTGGCCAAGGTGTGTGCCTGTGCGTGGGCGCCGGCGCGTGGTGGGTCGATGATCACGGCGTCGAAACGGGCCAACTCATCGCCGGTCAGGGGGCGAGCGAAGAGATCACGGGTCTCGTCCGGTTCGGCCGCGGCGTTGTTGTCGACCGTGTGCACTTTGCGGTGCCGAGCCAGAGGAATGGCGAGTGTGCCGCAGCCGCTGAATAGGTCTGCTATGACCTTTGCCTCGCCCAGGCCGGCGGTAACGGTGGCGCGGATGGCCGCTTCGCCTTCACAACTCGGCTGTAGGAAGGCGCCTGGTGGCGTCGAGACCGATATGCCATTGAAGCTCACCCGCACCTCACGCCGGCGTGCGATCAGCCCCTCGTCGTTCCAGGTCAGACTGGCGATATCGGCCTTCTCCGCGAAAGCGGCAAGGCGCTCGCGCTCGGCAAGATCGAGTGGGCGCTGCCGCGCGATCACCAGGTCGAGACCCGTCTCTGAGTCAAGTACCTGCAGTGTCAGCCGCTCGCTGTTGCGCAATAATTCTGCACAAAGTTTGCGCAAGGGCACCATGGCGGCAACGAGAGCTGGGGTCAGAAGTGCACAGGAGGCGATATCGACCACACGTCGCCCTCGGCGTTTGTGAAAGCCGAGGGCGACGGCTCCACGCCGGCTCTCGGCCGAGAAGCGCGCACGGCGTCGGGTCCCGGGCGGTATCACGATAAGATCGGTGACAGACGCATCGCCCAGACCGCGCCGCATCAGTGCCTCGACGACCAGCGCCCGTTTCCAGGAATTATAGGCATCCTGTGCCAGGTGTTGTACGGCGCAGCTGCCGCAATGACCAAAATGGGGGCAAGGCGGCGTGACCCGCTCCGGCGCTTCGGTGAGCCGTTCCACCGCCTCGCCGCCGATGCCGCGGCCGCGTTTGCGGCCGAGCCGTACCCGCACCGTTTCTCCGGGCAATGTAAAAGGCACATAAACCGGGCTGCCGTCCGTAAGTTGGCCGACGCCGTCACCGGCGCTGCCGATGCGCTCAATAATGACGGTTGCGGTTTGCGTGTCGTCCGTCTGTCTCGTCATCGCGATAACTGCTCCGTATAGTTCGTTCCCATGATTTACCTGTTCAGCGATTTCGGGGCCAATGGTCCCTATGTTGGTCAGCTCTCGGCTGTGCTGGCGGATATGGTACCGGCAGAGACCGTGGTCGACCTGATGCATGACGCGCCGATGTTTGACCACCGAGCCGCAGCCTACCTGCTAGCCGCTCTGGTGCAGCATCTGCCGGCCGGGGGCGTCGTACTGGGTGTGGTCGATCCGGGGGTTGGGTGCGCCGACAGGCGGCCGATAGTTATGCGCGTAGGCGGTCGCTGGTATGTAGGCCCCGACAACGGCCTCTTCGCGATCATTGCAAAGCATGCGGGCGGCGGTGAATGGTGGCAGATTACCTGGCGACCAGAACACTTGTCGAAGACCTTTCACGGCCGCGATCTCTTCGCACCGGTCGCGGGCATGTTAGCGCGTGGCGATAATGTGCCCGGCGAGCTGTTCGATGGCAACAACGCGGTCGGTATGGATTGGCCCAACGACCTTAGGGAGGTCGTCTATATTGACCATTATGGTAACGCGATGACGGGAATTCGAGCCTTTACCCTACCGAAGGATGCTGTGCTGAAAGTCACTGAAGTAAACATTATGCGGGCCCATATCTTTTCCGATGTCGAGCCGGAAAAGGTGATGTGGTATGAAAATTCCTGTGGCCTGGTGGAGATCGCCGTCAACCAGGCGAACGCGGCTGAGGTCATGAGCCTTTACGTGGGCAGCCACGTGCTGGCGTTGACCCCTGACTGAGATGTGACAACCGTCACGGGTTGCCCACTGACCAGGCGTTATTCTCTTCACACCTGTCGTACGCCTTGCGACTGCGGCGCCTTTTGCGACCATCCCGGCAAACCAGTCTTGTAGCGTTGCCGCCGGCGCTTTCTGTCTCACATTGTGTTCCCCCGACGTATGCCTTGTGTCGTCGGTGCTTTCCCGTAATATGCCCGCCTCCTGCGTGGGGGCAGGGCAGTTGAGCGGGATAGGGAGGCGCGTTCGGGCAAAACCGGGTTTGGCCCGGAGCCGGCGCGACTAGGGCATGCAAGCTTCAGCCGGCAATGGCGCCACGAAGGCGCACGACACCTTTCCGAAATTGTTGATGGAACAGGCGCAGAAGCGCCCGGATGGCGTATTCCTGCGTGAGAAGGACTACGGCATCTGGCAATCCTGGACCTGGCAGCGCTCGGCGTTGGAGGCGCGCAATCTGGCGCTTGGTCTTGCGGCGCTTGACTTCAAACGTGAGGATAAGGTTGCGATCATTGGCGACAACCGCCCGGTGCTCTATCTGGCGGCGGCGGCAGCGCAGTCGCTCGGCGGCGTGCCGGTGCCAATCTACCAGGATTCGATCGCCGAAGAGATGCTTTATATTCTCGACCATGCGGAGGTGCGTTTCGCTATAGTCGAGGATCAAGAGCAGGTCGATAAGCTGTTGCAGATTCGTGACCGATTACCGTGTCTCGAGATGATCATCTATGACGATGTTCGCGGCATGCGTCACTACCGTGAGCCGGGGCTGGAATGGTGCCAGGACATGCTGCGGCGCGGCCAGCGCTTCGCCAGCGACAACTCGCAATACTACGATACGGAAGTGGTGGCCGGCAAAGGCTCCGACCTTGCTATCATGCTCTACACCTCAGGCACCACCGGCAAGCCGAAGGGGGTGATGCTGAGCTATGATAATCTGGTGCGGACGTCCTACAACAGTATTTCACACGATTGTCTGACTGATCAGGAGGAAGTGCTTGCCTACCTACCTATGGCCTGGGTCGGAGACCACTTGTTTTCATACGGTGAGGCGATGTGCGCGGGCTTCACTGTGAACTGCCCGGAAAGCGGTGCCACGGTACTGGCCGATCTGCGCGAGATCGGCCCAACCTATTTTTTCGCTCCGCCGCGCATCTGGGAGAACCTTCTTACCACGGTGATGGTGCGAATCGAGGATGCGGCGTTGATTAAGCGCCGTATGTTCCATTATTTCATGAAGGTGGCAGAGCGCGTCGGCGTGCGCCTTCTCGACAGCGAGCAAGTATCGGTGCCTGACAGGCTGCTCTATCGCCTCGGTGAGATTCTCGTCTACGGCCCACTCAAGGACAATCTCGGTTTCGGCAAGATGCGCGTCGCCTATACCGCCGGCGAGGCCATCGGCCCCGAGATCTTCTCCTTCTATCGCTCGCTCGGCATCAACATCAAGCAGATCTATGGCATGACCGAGGCGACCGCTCTGGTCTGCGGCCAGTCCGACGGCCATGTACACGCTGAGACCGTGGGTGTGCCTTTGCCCGAGGTAGAATTACGCATCAGCGACGGCGGCGAGGTGCAGTTTCGCGGACCCGGTACCTTTATCGGCTATTACAAGGATCCCGAGGCTACGGCCGAGACCAAGACCGAAGACGGCTGGATAATGTCGGGCGATGCAGGCTATATCGACGACCAGGGTCAGCTGCGTATCATCGACCGTGCCAAGGACGTGGGTCAGCTCACCGATGGCACGATGTTCGCGCCCAAATATCTGGAGAACAAGCTTAAGTTTAGCCCCTTTATCCGTGAGGCCGTGACCTATGGCGACAGGCGCGACCAGGTCACCGCCTTCATCAATATCGATCTCGAGGCCGTGGGCAACTGGGCGGAGCGCCGTGGGCTCGCATATACGAGCTACACGGATCTTGCCGCCCAGGACGACGTCTATGCCCTGGTCTCCGGTGAGGTTGATAAGGTGAATGTAAGCTTAGCAGGGGACTCGCAGCTCTCAGGTTCGCAGATCCATCGTTTTCTGATCCTGCACAAGGAGCTTGACCCTGACGACAACGAGTTGACCCGCACACGAAAGGTGCGACGCAAGTTCGTGGCGGAGAAGTATGAGACCTTGATCTTGGCACTCTACAGTGACGCCGACCGGGTGCAGATTGAGGCCAAGGTAACGTTCGAGGACGGCCGCGAGGGTTCGATCAATGCCAACCTCAAGATCTGGGACCAGGAGCCGGTAGTTCCGCTGGCGAAGGCGAGCTGAGCCGTGAGCCAAGGCAGAAAATTTGGCGAAGTCATTCTCAGCGCGCGCGAGATTACTCTGAGCTTCGGTGCGGTACAGGCGCTGATAGACGTCTCGGTCGACGTGCGCGAGCATGAGATTCTGGCCATTATCGGACCGAACGGCGCGGGTAAAACCTCGCTGCTCAACTGCATTAACGGCGTCTATCACCCGCAGCAGGGGGCTATTCTCTTTGAGGGCGTGCCGCGCCTCAATGCCGATCCAGCGAAGATCGCCCGCCAGGGTATTGCCCGCACCTTCCAGAACGTGGCCCTGTTCAAGGGCATGTCGACGCTCGACAACATCATGACCGGGCGCAATACCAAGATTCGCAGTAATATTTTTTGGCAAGCCCTTTACGTGGGCAGCTACCTCAAGGAGGAGTTGGAGCATCGCCGCGCGGTCGAGGAGATTATCGACTTCCTCGAGATCCAGGCAATTCGCAAGACGCCGGTGGGGCGCCTGCCCTATGGCATGCAGAAGCGTGTCGAGCTGGGTCGCGCACTAGCCGCTCAGCCGCGCATTCTTGTGCTTGACGAGCCAATGGCTGGCATGAACGTCGAGGAAAAGGAGGACATGTCGCGCTTCATCCTCGACGTGAACGACGAGTTTGGCACCACCATCGTGCTGATCGAACACGACATGGGCGTGGTCATGGACATCTCCGATCGTGTGGTGGTGCTTGATTACGGCCGCAAGATCGCCGACGGCACGCCGGACGAAGTACGCGCTGAGCCGGCCGTGATCGAAGCCTATCTGGGAGTGAGCGCATGAGCGTCTTCAAGCGGGAGCCAGCCTATGCCTGAGATGAGTTTTGCAATGGAGCTGCTGCTCTTTCTCGAGGTGCTGATCAACGGCCTGCTGTCGGGGATCATGTATTCCCTGGTGGCGCTTGGCTTTGTGCTAATTTTTAAGGCTTCAGGCATCTTCAATTTTGCGCAAGGCGCCTTCGTGCTGTTCGCCGCGCTAACCTTCGTCAGCTTCCTTGAGGCTGCGATCATGGGCGCTGAGAACAGCGGCCTGCTCTATTTCGTAGCCTGCCTCATGCTGACACTCGTGGTCATGGCGGTCTACGGCGTGGCGGTGGAAAGGATTGTGCTGCGGCCTCTGGTCAACCAGCCGCTAATTATCCTTTTCATGGCTACTATCGGGCTCAACTTCTTTACTGAGGGATTCGCCCAGCTGATTTGGGGCACGGAAGTACACCGGCTAGACCTTGGCATCCCTGACGAGCCGATGGGCTGGTTGCTCGATAAAACCGACATGTACATCACCGCCTTCGATGTGGCCGCGGCAGCGATTGCTGCCGGCCTGGTGCTGTCCTTGAGCTTGTTCTTCTCCAAGACGCGCACGGGGCGCGCCTTGCGCGCGGTCTCGGACGATCACCAGGCTGCCATGTCGGTGGGTATCCCGCTACAGCACATCTGGGCGATCACTTGGGGTGTTGCCGGGGCCATTGGCTTGATCGCCGGCATCCTCTGGGGCGCTAAACTTGGCGTGCATTTCAGCCTTGCGCTGCTGGCCCTGAAGGCACTGCCAGTGCTGATCATTGGCGGCTTCGATTCCATCGCCGGCGCTATCGTTGGTGGACTCATTATCGGTGCTTCTGAGAAGCTAGCCGAGTTCTACCTTTCCGGCATCGTCGGCGGTGCCTTGGAGAACTGGTTCCCCTATATTCTTGCTACCCTCTTCTTGCTGGTTCGCCCCCAGGGGTTGTTCGGTGAGAAGATCATAGAAAGGGTCTAGGCGGTGATCTATCGCGAGGCAGGTCAGTTCAAAGCGTCGTACCACGCCGACCAGGCTATCTTCACGATCCGCCAAGACCTATGGTTTATCGGTGGCCTCAGCCTGTTGGCGTTGTTCGTGGTGCCCTTGCTGGCGAGCGAGTACTTGCTGCAGTCGGTGCTTCTGCCTTTCCTGCTCTACACTATCGCCGCGATGGGGCTAAACATCCTGCTCGGCTATTGCGGTCAGCTCTCTCTGGGAACGGCGGGCTTCATGGCGGTAGGCGCGTTTACGGCCTACAAATTCGCCACGGCTTTTCCCATTCTGCCGGCACCGATCCTGTTCATTCTGGCCGGGCTGGTGGCGGCAGCGGTTGGTGTGCTTTTTGGTCTGCCCTCGCTGCGCATCAAGGGCTTCTATCTGGCGGTGACCACGCTTGGTGCGCATTTTCTTATCGAGTGGGTGCTGACACATTTCGGCTGGTTTAAGAACTATTCGGCTTCGGGCGTGATCACGCCGCCGCCAATCACCTTGCTCGGCTTCCCCATCGACTCGCCGGTAGCAAAATACGTGTTTACGCTGGTGGTTGTCATCATCCTGGCGCTGCTGATGAAGAATCTGGTGCGCAGTGCTATCGGCCGCGCCTGGTGCGCGGTGCGCGACATGGATGTTGCGGCCGAGGTGATCGGCATTCGCCTGCTACGCACCAAGCTGATCGCCTTTGCCGTCAGCTCGTTCTATTGCGGCGTGGCTGGAGCGATGTACGTGAACTTCTACCTCGGCACGGTAGAGCCGCAGGCCTTCACCATCAATCTCGCCTTCCTGGTGCTGTTCATGGTGATCATTGGCGGGCTGGGCAGCGTGCTGGGCTCATTCCTTGGCGCCGGCTTCATTGTCGTGCTGCCGATCCTGATCAGCAACATCCTGTCCATCGTGGTACCGGATGCACCGGGGGCGGTGGTCTCGAATGTCGAGCTGATCGTCTTCGGTTGCCTAATCATTTTCTTTCTGATCGTCGAGCCTGCGGGGCTGGCGCGGCTCTGGGCGATTGCTAAGGAGAAGCTTCGCATGTGGCCGTTCCCCTATTAGGGAGACAGTGCAGCGTTTTTGCTGCGGGGGATGGCGCGTGGTATCGTCGCTCGGGGACCGCAACGAAAAATCGGCGCTGGCGCGCCGGCAGAGGAGGAATTAACCATGACGCGCAATCTTATCGCGACTGCTGCGTTGGCGTTGGCGCTGGTGCTCGGTGCCACAGCACCAGCTCTCACCCAGAGCGAAGAAGAGATGCAGTTCTATCCGGTCAATGCCTATTGGACCGGGCCCTATGCTGCGGGTGGCTCGGCCTTCGGCGGCGGCATGATTGACTACATGAAGTTGTTGAACAAGCGTGACGGCGGAATTAACGGCGTCAAGATGTTCTGGGAGAAGTGCGAGACCCAGTACCAGAACGACCGTATTATCGAATGCTATGAGCGCCTGAAGAACCGCGGTGCCGGCATGGCGCTGTTCCATCCCATGAGCACCGGCGGCACCTACTCGGTGTTCGAGCGCGCCTGGGAGGATAAAATTCCGATCCTCACCGTCGGCTACGGCCGTACGGATGCCTCGGACGGGCGCGTGTTCCCATATCTGTTCCCTCTGATGACCAATTATTGGTCGCAGAACACGGCCAAGATCCGCTTTATTGGCAGCCGGGTAGGCGGTATGGAGAACTTGGCCGGGCTCAAGATCGCTAACATCTATCATGACTCGGCCTATGGTAAGGAGACCATCCCGGTTCTGGACAGGCAGGCCGAGATGTACGGCTTCAACGTGCGCCATTTCCCGGTTGTTCATCCGGGCCTTGACCAGAAGGCGATCTGGCTGCAGGTGGCGCGCCGTTATCGCCCGGACTGGGTAATCCTGCGCGGCTGGGGCGTGATGAACCCGACCGCAATCAAGGAAGCTCAGCGCGTCGGCTTCCCGCGTGACCACATGGTCGGCGTCTGGTGGTCGGGCGCCGAGGAGGACACCATTCCCGCCGGCGACGCGGCGGAGGGTTACATCGCCGCTGGCTTCCATCCCTCGGGTACCGACTTTCCCGTGATCCAGGATATTCTCACCCACGTCTACGACGCCGACGAGGGTGAGCTTCCGCGCGAGCGCGTGGGCTCGATCTACTACAACCGCGCTATCGTCTGGGCCATCGTTTCGACCGAGGCCATTCGCACGGCGATGGACATGTTTGGCGACCGCCCGGTCAGCGGCGAAGAGCTTCAGCAGGCGCTGGAGACACTGGCATTGACGTCTGAGCGCATAGCGGCGCTCGGCGCCACAGGGCTGGTGCCGCCGTTCTCGGTAACCTGTACCGATCACGAGGGTGGCGCCCCGGTGATGTTCCAGCAATGGAAGAACGGCGCCTGGGTTGCGATCTCCGACTGGATCGAGACCGATCAGGATATCGTGCGCCCGATGATCGAGGCTTCGGCGGCGGCCTATGCGGCCGAGCAGGGTGTCGACATTCGCGATTGCGCGAATTAGGCCGCACGAACCCATGGCGGTGAGCGAGACTGAAGCCAAGGCCGAGAGCAGCGCAGCCACGCCACTGCTCTCGGTCAACAATATAGAGGTTATCTACGATCGCGTCATTCTGGTGCTCAAGGGAGTTTCGCTCGATGTGCCCGCAGGTGGCGTGGTCGCGCTGCTCGGCGCCAACGGCGCCGGCAAGACGACGACGCTGAAAGCGGTCTCTAATCTGCTGCGCTCCGAGCGCGGTGAAGTCACCAAGGGGCGGATCAATTATCTCGGCGAGGCGGTAGAGAGCTTGTCGCCGTCCGAGTTGGTGCGCCGCGGCGTTATCCAAGTCATGGAGGGACGCCACTGCTTCGAACACCTTACTGTCGAGGAGAACCTGCTCACCGGGGCCTATTCGCGCCGCGACGGACGGGCCGCTATCCAGCAGGATCTTGATCTGGTCTACAGCTATTTTCCTGCGCTCACCCGCCGGCGCACCGGCCTGGCCGGCTATATCTCCGGCGGCGAGCAGCAGATGACGGTGATCGGGCGCGCACTGATGGCGCGTCCCAAGCTCATTCTTCTCGACGAGCCGTCGATGGGTTTGGCGCCGCTGCTGGTCGAGGAGATTTTTGACATTGTACAGCGACTCAATACCGAGAAAGGCGTGAGCTTCCTACTGGCTGAGCAGAACGTTAGCATCGCTCTGAAATATGCCGATTTCGGCTATATTCTGGAGAACGGCCGTGTGGTGCTGGATGGTAAGGCGGTGACTTTGCGTGAAAATGAAGACGTGAAGGAATTTTACCTCGGCCTCAGCGAGGGTAGACGTAAGAGCTACCGTGATGTGAAACATTATCGTCGCCGCAAGCGTTGGCTGGCATAGTATTCTCGAATACCGCTTGATTACTTGGCAGAGTGGGTAATTTATGCCACACTCTCGAGCCGAGATGCTAAACTAACCGCACCGATACTATTGGAAAGGCACACCAAACCGCATAACGGGCTGGTCCCGTGGCCCTACAGGCCTATATGCGTATCAAAGCGGGTGTGGCAGTGACGGGCGATGCAACAGATAATGCAAATAGCATTAATTGGGCCGTCTCACGCAATGTGCAGTAAGCCACATATAACCCGGCAACCCAACACCCAAGGAAGAGAGGCTTAGATTTCAATGGCAGCTATCAGAAAAAAAGCACCTGCGAGGAAGACCACCACCCGTAAACCGGCGACCCGCGCGAAGGCGGCCCGCTCTGCGGCGGCCAAGCCTAAGAAGGCGGCAGCGAAGACCAAGGCTGTGGCCAAGCCCAAGAAGGCGGCGGCGAAGCGTGCAACCGCGGCCCGCAAGACCACTAGCGCCCGTAAGGCTGCTCCTGCGCGCAAGACTACTCGCGCCCGTAAGGCTGCTCCTGCGCGCAAGACTACTCGCGCCCGTAAGGCTGCTCCTGCGCGCAAGGTCACTCGTGCTCGCAAGGCTACTCCTGCGCGCAAGGTCACTCGTGCTCGCAAGGCTACTCCTGCGCGTAAGGCTGCTCCTGCGCGCAAGGCTGCTCCTGCCCGTAAGCCTGCTGCAGGCGTGAGTGCCGTTGCGAGCAACATGGTGACCCTTGCTTCGCGGCTTCTGGTTCGCTCGCTCTCCGCGCGCCTCGGACCCAAGGGCATTGGCTATGGCCAGTACCCAGTCCTGATGCATCTGTGGCAGGAGGATGGCCTGACCCAGAAGGAACTCAGCAATCGCGTGCGCATCGAGGCGCCGACTATGGTCCGCACTCTCGACCGCATGGAACGCGACAAGCTCGTCGTGCGTAAGCGCAGTGATGCCGATCGCCGACAAATTCACATTCGCCTCACGGCGAAGGGTAAGGCGCTGAGGTCAAGTCTCTCCTCGCTGTCCAATCAAGTGGACAAGGTTGCCTTGTCAGGCCTCAGCAAGAAGGACAAGGAGAAGCTCCAGGCTCTGATGGGTAAGGTCATCAAGAATCTGGAAGGCGACTCTGCCTAATGATTGTAAGGGGCGGCGTGAGCCATGGGTGCACGCCGCCTTATGCTCTTGCGCCACGCCAAGTCCTCTTGGCGTGGCGATGGGGGTGACCACGAGCGTCCGCTAAACGCCCGTGGTGAAGCAGCGGCTAAGCGTATAGCTACGTATTTGGCCGACCAACCGCTACCCGACCTTGTGCTTTGCTCCACGGCTACCCGTGCCCGTGCGACTTTGGCTGGCTTGGGGGCGGTCATCACATGCAAGGTACGCTTCGAGCGCCCCCTCTATCTCGCGCCGAAAGAGCGCTTGCTCGCACGTCTGCGTGCCATCGAGTCTGAATGGCAACGGCCGCTTCTCATCGCCCACAATCCCGGTCTGCAGGATCTGGCCGCTATGTTGGCGAGCGAAGCCGATCGTGCCCTTGGCGAGCGCATCGTAGGAAAATTCCCCACTGCCGCGCTCGGAACGTTCGACTTGCGCCCCGGTGACTGGGAGGTGTTCGGCCCGAGCCAAGTCTTGGCGGCAACGCTCGTCACCCCAAAGACACTCGCCTAACAGGCGGCGGTCTCGCTGCAGCCCAAGGCCGGCAGGACGGCCAGCGGGAGCCCGGCCCAGCGCAGCACGCCGTTCGCCATGGAGAAGTGCCCGGTGACCCGCTGGCTGTTTTCTTCGCCGCGCACTCCCGCCAAACGGTCGAGCGCGGTTGAGATCGCATGTTGCCAGTTTGCCGATATCAATTCGGCCGCTGCCGCTGCCTCCAGCACGGCGTCTATCCGGTTTAGGGTAAAGCGACCGTGCCCTTGCAGCTTCAACGCCTTATCCAGCGTGGCGCGGGCGCTGCCCTGGGCACTCAACGGTCCCCAGGTGAGATCCAGGCTGCTGATGTCGAGCGCTCCCTCTGCCTTGTGCCATCCCGCCGCATTGATGGGTAGCGGAGGGCCTACACCCTCAATCCAACCGACCATTTCGGCTTTGTCGATATTGCCGCTGAGCGGCGCACCGAGGCGCCAATCGACCGGCAGAGACACTGACGCTAAAGAAAGTGTAAGGCGCAGCATACCGTTGCTCACGTCCTCGCTGGTAATTTTGGCTTTGCTGATGGCGATCTCAAACTGGGGGCCGATAAGGGTTAAGCCGTCACCAGTTATGGTCACGTTAGCAACACGCCCGTCCTTGCGCAGTGCCAGCCGCGCCCCCAAATTGTCTGCCCACAGAACCGCCGTTGCTCGGCCCATCGGGCCGCTTGCGCTGAAGCGTTGCGGCGCCGTCAATAGTACCTCAAGGTGTTGCGGCGCCGCATCTGACAGGGTGACAATCGCCTGGCCCGCCTGCCATTGCCAAGCCTGGCTTTCGATACGGCCGCTGGCACGCAGGCCATTTAGTGTCAGGCGAGGCTCCGCCAGCAGGGTCTCATCATGCTCCAGCGATACCCAGGCGCTGGCCAAGCTGGCGCTGCGCTCGCTATGCACCAGGGCCGCTTCGTCGGCAATATGCTGCCAAAGGCCGTGCCACGCCGCTAAGATGGCACTGATAATAGCACCGGCCAGCATCGGTTCGCTTTCCATGCGCACATTATAGCCCGCGACAGGAGACGGTTGACAGTGGCCCGGCAAGTGCCGACAAACAGGAAAAATAAGCCGCGGAGGAAGCCATGGCAGCCGATCGTTACGACCAATTCGAAACTCTGACCGTCGATCGTCCGGCCGACGGCGTCTTGCGTATCACGATGGGTGACGGCGAGCGCCTACCCTCTGTCGATGCGGCGATGCACTACGACCTGGCCCACGTCTGGCGCGAGATTGATGCTGACGAGGAGGTTTCCGTAGCGATTCTGCGCGGCGCCGGTAAAGGTTTCTCCGCCGGCGGAGATTTTGACATGGTGGAAAAGGTGACGACCGAGTTCGACATGCGCGTGCGTGTCTGGAAGGAGGCCCGCGACCTCGTCTACAACGTGATCAATTGCTCGAAGCCCATTGTCTCGGCCATGCATGGCCCGGCTGTCGGTGCTGGTCTTGTCGCCGGCTTGTTGGCCGACATTTCGATTGTCGCGCGCGATGCTCGCATCATCGACGGCCACACCCGGCTCGGTGTGGCGGCGGGCGACCATGCAGCGATCGTCTGGCCACTGCTCTGTGGCATGGCCAAGGCTAAATATTATCTTTTGCTTTGCGATACGGTCTCTGGCGAGGAGGCTGAGCGCATCGGCTTGGTCTCGCTTTGCGTCGATGGTGCAGAGCTCAACGACAAGGCGCTCGAAGTTGCGAACCGCCTTGCGGCTGGCTCGCAGACCGCGATTCGTTGGACAAAATATTCCCTCAACAACTGGCTGCGGAATGCTGGGCCGATCTTCGATACCTCGTTGGCGCTGGAGTTTCTTGGCTTCACCGGTCCTGACGCGCGCGAAGGGCTGGCGTCGCTTCGTGAGCGTCGCCAACCGCAGTTCGAGCCAAGGTCGCCGCTCTAGCTTGCGGTAAGCGGGGCCGCGAGGAAGAGCAGGTTTCCATCGCACAGCATCAGGATGAGAACCGCGCGGCGCTTTGCGGAACGTGCCGAAGATAGCGCACCGACGAGTGCTGTGCAACCTGCACGTAGATAAGGTAGGAAAGTGTCTTGGCAACTTCTTCAAGGTGGGGAATGTTAGCCAGAATGTATGCTGCCAAGAGCAGAAATACAGGCCGTCTTGCGCTCTCATGAGATCCTTATGGAAGCGTCATAATTTTATAAAGTTTGGCCTTGTAGACTTATTCGAAAGGCTCTGTCTTCTCTTCTTGGCGGATCTCGTGCGCAATAGGGTCGAGCGACAATACATAGGTCGCGACTGCCCTGAGATCGGCATCGCTGAGGTGACTCGAGCCGTGCTCAATGAGCTCCGACATTGCGCCCTGGACGTCATTGCCGTCGGGATTGAAACCGGTCTGCAGCAGCCAAACGATGTCGTTCTCGTTCCAGCTACCGATCCCGGTCTCCTTGTCGGGGGTTATGTTGGGCACTGTGCCGCCAGCGGGCCAGTCTCGGTTGCCCGCATAGGCGAACGAGTCAAGCATTCCGCCAAACACATTCCGCGGCGTGTGACATTCGCGACAATGCAGCAGGTGTTCGGCGAGATAGCGACCGCGGTTTAAGACATCGTTACGGCCCGCATCGGTAACGAAAGGTTGCGGCACGAAAAACATCACCTGCCAGGCCAGGCTGGCGATGCGTTGGTTGAAAGGAAAGGTGAGCGCATGGGGCGGACTCGGTCGCGGCACTGGAGCCTGCGCCTGCAAATAAGCCCAGAGGTCAGCGAGGTCGATGTCCGTCAGGCCGCTATAGGCGGTGTAGGGGAAGCCCGGGTAATATCGCACGCCGGTGGGAGCGCGGCCGTAGCGCATGGCGGCGACGAACTGCGCTTCACGCCAGCGTCCGATGCCGTGATCGCGGTCGGGTGTGATGTTTGGCGCAATTAGCGTGCCGAACGACGTCGCCACTTTGCCGCCGCCGCCACCATCGTCTTTGTGGCAGGCGTGGCAGCCACCGGCGCGAGCCAGATAGGCGCCACGCGCGACGGCAGCATCATTCGCTGGAGCGTTGCCGGCAAGCAGCAGAGCGACGATCGCAAGCGCCGCCCCTTTCATGGCCAGTGCTCTCAGAGCTTTTTACGGTAGGGCTTATGGCAACCGCCACAGGTCTTGCCGAGCGCGCGGAAGGCTTCGATGACAGTAGGCATGGCGCCGCCACCGGCAGCGGTCACCATGGCATCGGCCGCGGCAATGGAGTCGCGCAACGCCGCTTCAAAGCCGGCCTTGTCCTCCCATAGCTTGGGCAAGGCATTGGTGTCACCAGTCTCGGTGCCTTCCGGAAACAACCCCTCGGCCATGGTGAGTCCCTCGCGGATCCCACGCGCATTGGTGATGATGTTGTCGGCAAAGGTTATGTTGCCCTTGGCGAACATTGCCAGGTTGCCCATGTTGGCGCCGACCGCCTTCATCACGTTGCGCCGGTACTTGATAATATTCTCTGGCTCATCCGCTGCTAGGGCTGCCGACAGCCCGCCGACCAGGATCGCCAACATCAGGCTCACGCAGGCCAACGCACGCGAAATTCTCATTCTTCTCTCCCATGCTTGTTCTTGTTTGCCACACCGCCTCCATTGTGACCCCAGGCGGGCGCTTGGCGCAACTGCGCGGTCGGCTTGACGCCCGTAGCTTGCGCGTCCATACCGCCGTGCTAACGAAACAGTGACGCTGGGGAAGGGTCGCCATGTACAATCTTTCCACCGTTCTCGAGACTAGCGCCCGTGAGGTGCCAGACAAGGAGGCCTTCGTTCTCGGTCCGATCCGGCTCACGTTCGCTCAGGTCCATGGAGCGGCCTCGCAGGTTGCGAACGGGCTCGCCGCCGACGGTATCGGTGCCGGCGACGTGGTGGCCCTAGCCTGCCCCAACCTACCTTATTTTCCGATCGTCTATTTTGGCATTCTCAAGGCCGGCGCCACGGTGTTACCTGTCAGCGTGCTGCTGACCGAAGACGAGATCGCCTATCTGCTGGCGGATTCTGGCGCCAAGGGTTTTTTCTGCTTCGAAGGTACCGTTGATCTGCCACTCGGCGAGGCGGGGCGCAGGGGCTTCGAACGGGTCGCAACCTGCGAGACTTTTCGGATCATCACGGCGGATCCGGCCGATGCCTCACCGTTCGACGGAATCTCGACCCTCGGCGCACTGATGGGCAATCAGTCGTCAGATTTCGATACCGTACAGTGCGCCGGCGACGATATCGCTGTGGTGCTCTACACCTCGGGCACGACGGGGCATCCCAAGGGCGCTGAACTCAGTCACACTAACATCTTGCTCAATGCCGTGGTTTCACGCGACCTGTGGGGCTCGTCCGACGATGTGGTGATGCTGACCCTGCCGTTGTTCCATGTCTTCGGCCAGGTTGTGCTGATGGTTGCCTGCACCATGGCCGGCGCCACCATGGTTCTGGTCCCACGCTTTGAGCCCGGCGCCGTGCTCAAGGCCCTTCAGGACGAGAACGTGACCGTGTTTGCCGGCGTGCCGACCATGTACTGGGCCTTGCTTAATCATCCGACGGACGGTATCGATCTCAAGCGCATCAAGGGCAATCTTCGCATGTGTGCGTCCGGTGGCGCTTCGCTTCCGGTCGAGGTATTGCGCGCCTTTGAGGCCAAGTTCGAGGTGCCGATTCTGGAAGGCTATGGCCTGTCCGAAACCTCGCCCGTCGCCACCTTCAACCACCTCCACAAGGAGCGCAAACCGGGTTCCGTGGGAACACCCGTCTGGGGCGTCGAAATCCGCGTCGTGGACGAAAACGATGAGGATGTGGGCGTCGGCGAGCCGGGCGAGGTGTTGATCCGCGGCCATTGCGTCATGCGCGGCTATCTCAATAAGCCAGAGGCCACCGCAGAAGCTTTCCGCGGTGGCTGGTTTCACTCTGGCGATATCGGCCAACTCGATGAAGACGGGTACCTCTATATTGTTGATCGCTTGAAGGACATGATCATTCGCGGCGGCTTCAACGTCTATCCGCGCGAGGTCGAGGAAGTGCTGATGGGCCACGAGGCCGTCTCGCTGGTCGCTGTCATCGGCGTGCCGCATGAGAAATATGGCGAGGAGATCAAAGCCATCGCGGTACCCAATGTGGGCGCCGAACTCGATCCGGACGCCCTGATTGCCTGGTCGAAGGCGCATCTTGCTGCCTACAAATATCCCCGCATCGTAGAGATTCGCGACAGCCTGCCCATGAACGCCACGGGGAAAATCCTCAAGAAGGAGCTGCGCGGCTGATTGCAAACGGCCTACCATTGACGGGTTTGCGTCAGGGTTGGGTGCCATGATGGTGTTGGAGACCGGCAGCAATCAAAGGCTGGTGGCGATACTGGCGGTGGATGTTGGCGACTATTCGCGTCTGATAGGCGAGAACGAGCCTGCTACCGTCTCTGCCACCGGCGAATACCACGACATTGTTAGTGGCATATAGAGGCTAATGGTGGATGTGTTGTCGACATGGCCAGTCTATAGGTAGCCTTGGATCAGCTCTTCGGCGATTTGCACGGCATTGAGCGCAGCACCCTTGTGCAGGTTGTCGGAGACCACCCACATGTTGAGGCCGTAAGGCACGGTGGTATCCTCGCGAAGGCGGCTAACGAAGACGTCGGGCTCGCCGACGCATTCGACGGGCGTCACATAAACGTTCTCTTCCGGATTATCGATAAGCTGTAAGCCGGGAGCATGCCATAACGCCTCGCGCACCTCCTCGATATCGATCGGTGTCTCAAACTCGACATTCACAGCCTCGGCATGGCCGACGAAGACAGGCACGCGCACGCAGGTGGCGCTGACTTCGATCTCGGGGTCAAGGATCTTCTTGGTCTCCTGCACCATCTTCCACTCTTCCTTCGTGGAGCCGTCGGGCCGGAAGACGTCGATATGTGGGATCACGTTAAAAGCCATGCGCTTGGTGAAGACGCTCGGTTCGTGTTCCTCCTGAAAGTAGATCTTACGAGTTTGATTGAACAGCTCGTCCATCGCCGCCTTGCCGGCGCCCGAGACCGACTGATAGGTGGCCACCACCACGCGCCTAATGCGGGCGATGTCGTGCAGGGGCTTGAGCGCCACCACCATCTGGATGGTCGAGCAGTTGGGATTGGCGATGATATTGCGCTCGCGAAAATCGGCCAGCGCGGTAGCGTTGATCTCCGGTACCACCAGTGGTACGTCCGGGTCCATGCGGAAGTGTGAGCTGTTGTCGATCACCACGCAGCCGGCTTCTGCGGCGCGCGGCGCGTGCTCGGCCGAGATCTTGCCGCCGGGCGAGAAAAGACCGATATCTGTGCCTTCGAAATCGAACGTGGCAAGGTCCTGTACCTTGAGCACCGTATCGTCTCCATAGGCGACTTCCTTGCCTGCGGATGCGGATGAGGCAAGCGCCACGACCTTATCGGCGGGAAAGTCCCGCTCGTCCAGCAAGTTCAGAATCTCCCTGCCGACATTGCCAGTGGCACCTGCCACTGCGACCCGATAGCCCATTTCGGCCTCCCTAGGTGGCTATGCAGTTAGTCTATTGAGTTCGGCGACGATCGCCTCGCCCATCACCTTGGTTGAAACGCGCGCTTTCTTCGGCTGCATGATGTCGCCAGTGCGCAAGCCCCCAGCAAGCACGATATCGATCGCCTTGTCGACCAGATCTGCCTCGTCTTCCATATCGAAGGAATAGCGCAGCATCATCGAGAAGCTAGACAGCATGGCGATGGGATTGGCCTTACCCTCTCCGGCAATGTCCGGCGCCGAGCCGTGCACCGGCTCGTAGAGCGCGCGCCGGCGGCCGGTGGCATCTGTCTCGCCGAGGCTAGCTGAGGGCAGCATGCCCAGCGAGCCCGTGAGCATGGCCGCGCAGTCCGACAGAATGTCACCGAATAGGTTGCCCGCTACCATCACGTCGAACTGCTTGGGCTCGCGCACGAGCTGCATGGCGGCATTGTCGGCATACATGTGCTGCAGTTCGACGTCGACGAACTCGCGCTCGTGAAGCGCGGTCATGTCCTCACGCCACATTAGGCCGCTTTCCATGACATTCGCTTTTTCGATAGAGTGCACCAGATTGCGGCGTTTACGCGCGAGTTCGAAAGCGACGCGACCGACGCGCTCGACCTCAGGCGTGGTGTAGACCTCGGTGTTGATGCCCTCGCGGCCACCGCCTATCAGCTTTTTGACGCCGCGGGGCTCGCCAAAATAGATGCCGCCCGTGAGTTCGCGCAGAATCATAATATCTAGGCCACGGACGATGTCCGGCTTCAGGGTCGAGGCTTCAATAAGTGGCTCGAACATCACGGCAGGACGCATATTGGCGAACAAGTCCATGTCTTTGCGCAGGCGCAGAATGCCGCGCTCGGGCTTGACAGAGAAATCGAGGTCGTCCCACTTGGGTCCGCCCACTGCGCCCAGAAGCACCGCGTCCGCCGCCATCGCGAGGTCCATGGTGGCGTCGGCACAGGGGGTACCGCGCTCGTCATAAGACGCGCCGCCGACCAGGTCCTCCTCGACCTCGAACGACAACGCCTGCCGCGCACCGAACCAGTCGATTACGCGGCGCATCTCCGCCATCACCTCGGGACCGATACCGTCGCCCGGCAACAACAACAATTTCTTGTTGCGAGCCATCGTCGTCTCCTTGTCTGTCAATCGTCTCCGGCTGGGCCGGGGGATGCTCTAGGACTGGTGCAGCCAGGGTTGTGTCGTTTTCTGCTGGCCTTCGAACTCGTATATGTCAGCGTGTTTTTCCAACGTCAGACCAATATCGTCGAGACCTTCAAGCAGGCAGCGGCGCCGATGTGGGTCGATCTCAAACGGCACTATGGTGCCGTCGGGCACCGAGATTTCACAGGCTTCCAGGTCAACCGTGAAGCGCGCATTGGCGCGCTGGTCGGCTTGCACCATCAAGCCGTCGACCATTTCCTTGGACAATTTGATGAGCAAAATTCCATTCTTGAAGCTGTTGTTATAGAAGATGTCAGCAAAGCTTGGCGCGATGACGCAGCGGATGCCGAAGTCGAGCAAAGCCCAGGGCGCATGTTCGCGGCTCGAGCCACAGCCAAAATTCTCCCCCGCGATGAGGATCTCGGCATTGCGATAGATGGACTGGTTGAGCACGAAGTCCGGCTTCTCGGTACCATCGGCCTCGTAGCGCATCTCGTCGAAAAGGTTCTTGCCGAAGCCGGTGCGCTTGATCGCCTTCAGATACTGTTTGGGGATGATCATGTCAGTATCGACATTAATCATGTCGAGCGGCGCCGCAATACCAGTGAGGGTGCAAAACGGTTCCATGAACTACCCTCCGCTCAGGCCAGTTTGCGAACATCACTGAGATGACCGCTGATCGCTGCTGCGGCAGCCATCGTCGGGCTAACCAAATGAGTACGGCCGCCGCGACCCTGGCGCCCCTCGAAGTTACGGTTGGATGTCGAGGCGCAACGTTCGCCCGGCTCCAGCCGGTCGGCGTTCATCGCTAGGCACATGGAGCAGCCGGGCTCACGCCAGTCGAAGCGGGCCTCGCGAAAAATCAAGTCGAGGCCTTCGTCTTCGGCCTGGCGCTTGACCAGCCCTGAGCCGGGCACGACCATGGCATGCACGCCGTTGGCCACCGTACGGTTCTTGGCCACCGCTGCCGCCTCGCGCATATCCTCGATGCGGGCATTGGTGCAGCTGCCGATGAACACCCGGTCGATAGCGATCTCCTCTAACGGTGCGTCGGCTTCCAGGGCCATATAAGCAAGCGAGCGCTCCATGGCTGCGCGCTTGCCTTTATCCGACTCGACGGCTGGGTCTGGCACCCTGCCGTTGATCGGTGCCACATTCTGCGGGCTCGTGCCCCAAGTCACCTGCGGCACGAGGCTGCTGGCGTTGATGCTGACCTCGCGGTCAAATTCCGCGCCCTGGTCGCTCGGCAAGGTGCGCCAGTAGGCCTCGGCCTTCTCCCATGCGCCGGGCTTGGGAGCCATCGGTCGGCCCTTGACATAATCAAATGTCGTCTGATCGGGCGCGACCAGGCCAGCCCGCGCGCCTGCCTCGACCGACATGTTGCAGACCGTCATGCGGCCCTCCATCGACATTGCGCGGATGGCCTCGCCAGCATACTCGATGACATGCCCGGTGCCGCCCGCGGTGCCGATGGTGCCGATGATGGCTAGGATCACGTCCTTGGGCCCGACACCGTCCGGCAAGGTGCCGTCGACCGTGATGCGCATGTTCTTTGGCCGTGTCTGAATCAGGGTTTGAGTGGCGAGCACATGTTCGACCTCACTGGTGCCGATGCCGAAGGGCAATGCGCCGAAGGCGCCGTGGGTCGCCGTGTGACTATCGCCGCACACTATGGTCGAGCCAGGCAGGGTGAAGCCCTGCTCAGGCCCGATAATATGGACGATGCCCTGGCGTATGTCATCGACGGGAAAATACGCCACGCCGAAGGTGCGGCAATTCTCCTCCAGGGCCTCGACCTGGATGCGTGAAGTCTCGTCAGCGATGCCGGCGGCGCGGTCGACAGCGACCGTGGAGATATTGTGATCCGCTACTGCCAGCGTGGCGTCGGCCCGACGGATCTGTCGACCGGCCATGCGTAGGCCTTCGAAGGCCTGTGGGCTGGTCACTTCGTGCACTAGATGGCGGTCGATATAGATCAGGGCCGTGCCGTCATCCTGGCGGTGCACTAAATGGGCGTCCCAGATCTTGTCGAAAAGGGTGCGTGGTCCGGACATGGCTGGTGAACTCCCGGTCAGTCTGCGGCGGGCTCGCTTTGCTCGGGAGCTTCGGCCGCGCTCTTGGCTTTAGATTTGGCACCACGGTCACTGCGCTTTTCGGAAATGCGGGCCGCTTTGCCCGTGCGTCCCCGCAGGTAATAGAGCTTGGCCCGGCGCACGTCGCCGTGGCGCATGACCTCGACCTTCTCGACCAGGGGCGAATAAAGCGGGAACACGCGCTCGACCCCTTCACCGTGAGAGATTTTGCGCACGGTGAAATTCGAGTTTATGCCCTTGTTGGCGCGGGCTATGCACACACCTTCGAAGGCTTGCACGCGCGAGCGCGATCCCTCAACTACGCGTACACTGATGCGCACCGTGTCGCCAGGTGAGAACGCGGGCACTTCCTTGTTCGCGGTGAGCTTGCTGATTTGCTCTTGCTCGAGCTGCTCGATGATGTTCATGATCGCCATCCAACCTTCTGTCGTGTTCCGTTTGTTCAATCCTTGCTCGGGCCAAGTTTGCGTCGCCGCCAAAGGTCAGGTCGGCGTGCGCGCGTCGCCTCTTCCCGCATGGCCTGGCGCCAAGCCGCGATGCGTGCGTGATCGCCGGACAAGAGGACCTCGGGCACCTCTCGCCCTTCCCAGTCACGCGGTCGCGTGTAATGCGGGTACTCAAGTAGACCCGCCTCAAAACTCTCCTCCTCCAAGCCCGCCTCGTCGCCGATGGTGCCCGGCAGCAGTCGCACGCAGGCGTCGATCAGGGCCATGGCCGCCACTTCGCCGCCCGAAAGCACGAAGTCACCGAGGCTCACTTCCTCCAGCGCGCGCGCCTCGATCACGCGCTGGTCGATACCCTCGAAGCGACCACACACCGCCATCACCCCCGGTGAAGCGGCCAGGGAACGGACGCGAGCCTGCGTCAAAGGCGCGCCGCGCGCACTGAGATAAAGGCGCACGACACCATCCGTCTCGGAGCCCACAGTG